>CALGLS010000046.1 GCA_937959375.1 uncultured Saprospiraceae bacterium | reverse complement strand
TTGAGCCTGTCCAGCCGCCAGGCATGGCTCGGAATTTTGATTTCTCCCCTGAATATTGGCACTCGATTAATAGTTAAAATCTATGGTATTTAACACGGTGGAAGGCAAAAATCAACGATTCAAAATTCAGAACTCAGCGATTCAAAATTCCTGAAATTTCATAATACACACCTGAATTACAACTTATGTATATGCTGTCTACCAAATTAGGTAGAGTTTAATATATCCGCTAACAGTTGTTTCCTGCACGAACTATCATGAAAGAAATATTTCAGAATAAAAAAAGCCCCAAAGCAGATAACCGCCTTGAGACTTCGTTTTTATATTATTCCATATTAAAAATCAAGCTTCTTCTAAAGTGCCTTGGTAGGCCGAAACCAACTTTTGTTGCACATCAGAAGGAACAGGACTATACTCCGCAAAGGCACGTGTAAACTTAGCCTTGCCTTGTGTAATTGATCGTAAGGTAGAAGAATATTTGTACAATTCTGCTAAAGGGACTTTAGTTTTTATTTTTTGATAATGCCCTTCTGCTTCCATTCCCATGATGATAGCTCTGCGTGTTTGAAGGTCACCCATTACGTCACCCATTACATCTCCTGAGCATAAAATGTCAAGGTCGTAAATAGGTTCCATCAGTTGAGGGCGCGCATTGTTAAAGTTATTCTTAAAGACCTGCGCTGCAGCAATCATAAATGCCATATCATTAGAGTCTACCGGATGCATTTTTCCATCGTAGATGGAGACCCGAATGTCACGGCAGTAAGAACCAGTCAATGGACCTTCTTCCATTTTTTGCATCACGCCTTTTTTGATGGCATTGGAATATTTTGCATCAATAGATCCACCTACGATGCACCAGTCAAAAACTAGTTTTCCGCCCCAAGGCAAATCTTCTATTTCTTCACTTCGTACATTCAGACCTTCTGGTGGTGGCATGCCCTCGTACCAAGGTTCGATGCGCATATGTACTTCTCCAAATTGTCCGGAACCACCAGATTGTTTTTTGTGGCGATAACTATCGTTCGACGATTTAGTGATCGTTTCGCGGTATTCAATTTTAGGACGGATGAATTCCATCTGAATATTGTAGACTTTTTCTATTCGATATTTTATAAGGTCGAGATGTAATTGTCCTTGACCATGCAGCAAGGTTTGTTTTAATGATTTGGATTGCTCTACAATTAGTGTAGGATCTTCAGACTGAATTTGATAGAGTGCTTTCATCAATTTCTCCATGTCGTTTTTACTTGGAGGATTGACGGCAGTTCTAAATCTAGAGGCTGGGAAAGGAATAGGTGTTATTTCTAAGTCATTTCCTTTTAAGCCAAGCGTATCATTGGTTTGTGATTCTTTCAATTTTACCGTAACGCCAAGGTCGCCAGCTTTGAGTACGCTTTCTCCAGTTCTGTTTTTTCCATTGGCAGTGAATACTTGATTGATTCGTTCGGATGATCTAGTCCTTGAATTGTAAAGTTCGTCTCCTGCTTTTATAGAACCCGAGTACACCTTAAAGTAAGAGACCATTCCTACTTGAGGTTCAGAGATTGTTTTGTATATAAATAATTTGGCTGGACCCGAAGTGTCGCATTTCATGGTATCACCGTTGGTTAGTTCTGCTTCAGGTCGTTCTGCAGGTGATGGGCAAATGTCGTTGATGAATCCCATGATTCGACCTGATCCCATGTTGCGTTCAGATGATGCACAAAAGAGTGGAAAAAATTGTTGATTGGCAATTGCGATACGCAAACCCATCGTTAGTTCTTCTTCACTAAGGGAGCCCGCTTCAAAAAATTTTTCCATAAGGCCTTCATCATTTTCAGCAGCTATCTCTACTAGCTGATTGTGCATCTCCTGTGCCTTTCCAATTTCAGATTCTGGGATCGGATGCTTTTCTGGTTTACCACCATCATCCTTAAAAACATACATCACCATACGCAGTGCATCGACGATGGTTTGAAAACCAATTCCCTGATTCGTCGGGTACTGCATGGGGACGACCTTCTTGCCAAAACGAGTTTGCGCCTGTTCTACCGTAGTGTCAAAATCAGCTTTTTCATTGTCCAAATGATTGACCACAAATAAGGTAGGCGTTTTAAATTTCTCAACATATTCCCATAGTAATTCTGTCCCCACTTCCACTCCGCTACGAGCGTTCAATAACATCACAGCGATGTCAGATACTTTGAGTGAAGAAACGACTTCACCTACAAAATCGTCTGACCCCGGCGTGTCCATAATATTGATTTTTGAATCTTTCCACTTGGCGTGTAAGAGCGTACTAAAGAGTGAGTTGCCTCTTTCCTGCTCGATGTTGGTGTAGTCAGATGTGGTAGTTTTGTCCAAAACAGTACCTCGTCTATTGGTGGCTTTTGCTTCAAAGAGCATAGCTTCCGCAAACGTGGTCTTGCCTGAGCCTGAGTGGCCCAGCAAGACCACGTTCCTTATATCCTTTGTATCGTATCCCATATGAAGAAGAATTTGTGTGCACCGTGGAGGAGCACGGGTTAAGAAAAGAATTTATTGTTGCCTTCGAGTGAATGACGCCTTTAATTTAATGAAAAGACAGTAAAATAAAGAATAAAATAACGCAAAAGTTTAAAAATGCGGAATATAAGAAAGTTTAAACTGCGACTGCAGTAAAGGTTGGGCTGTTTGTTAGACTTGATTTTGAGCGTAGATGAAATGCTCGGAGCTAGATTAGAAGGTGATAACTACGACGGAACTGATTGGAATAAATTGTCGTAGCACAAAAAAAATCGGCAAGTACAAGGCAGAACAAGTAATTGTATAGTTGAGAAAGTAGATTAGATTAAGTCAAGTCCAAAACAGCAGCTTCCTTCCCTTCCTTCATCCCCACCAAATATTGCCCAGCAGTTTCCTCCAAAGTCTGCTCAAAAGGAGTATACTCAAAACCGAGTAACTCCTTAGAAAGCGCATTGTCAAAAGAAAAAGAACAGCTAGTTAACAATGCTCGACTCTTGGTAACAATATGCTCTGAGCCGGTCAATTTAGAGCGCAGCCAATCCGCTCGCCAAGCCATGCCACTCAAAAAAGGAGTGGCCTTAATTCCCGGTGGTTTTTTATTTAAAAGATTTGCAACAGTAGTAAAGAAATCTTGATAGCTCATGTCAACAGCATTTGCA
>CALGLS010000045.1 GCA_937959375.1 uncultured Saprospiraceae bacterium | reverse complement strand
ATGTATTGTCATAGGTTATGACCATCGTTTTGGAAAAGACAGAGCTGGAGATATTGAGTATTTACGAAAGTACCAAACTAGTGCTGGGTTTCAATTGATTGAAATTGAAAAGCAAGAAGTCAAAGATATTGCGGTAAGCTCTACAAAAGTTAGAAAGGCCTTGGATGAGGGAAAAGTCCAGATTGCAAAACAGTTGTTAAGTCATTCTTTTACCCTAAGTGGAACTGTGGAGCATGGCCAAGGTATCGGTAAACAAATGGGTTATCCGACGGCGAACATTAACGTGGGTGATAAATATAAATTGATTCCGGGAGAAGGTATTTATGCGGTCTACGTCTATCACAATGAAGAGCGTTATCAAGGGATGTTATACATCGGGAAACGACCTACCTTAAAGCAATGGAATTATCGAACGATTGAAGTTAATATTCTTGATTTTGATAAAGATCTTTATGGTGATAAGTTAAAGATTGAGTTTGTCAAAAAGATTCGTGGCGACAAGAAATTCGATTCTATGGAGGCCCTTTCTTCTCAGATTGATGAGGACAAGAAAAGTACGCTTAAGATTTTTGAATCATTAGGTGAGCAGCCAAGAGAAGAAAAAAAAAGTTCAGTAGATAAGCCATCTGTCGCTGTTGCTATCCTCAATTATAATGGGAAAGATTTTTTGAAAGATTTCCTCCCTTCAGTTGTTCGAAGTACTTATGAAAACATGACGGTTCATGTCATTGATAATAAAAGTACAGACGACTCACTTGCTTTCTTAAAGAAGAATTATAAAAACGTTTTTGTTTATGAATTGGAAGAAAATTATGGCTTCGCAGGAGGTTATAATGAGGGATTGAAACGGATTGTTGGTGTTGATTATTTGGTCTTGCTAAATTCTGATGTAGAAGTTGATGAAAACTGGATTGACCCCATTGTCGATTTGATGGAATCGGACAAAACCATTGCTGCTTGTCAACCGAAAGTTTTGCAATACGCTAACAAAAATCAATTTGAACATGCTGGTGCTTCAGGTGGCTGGATCGATCATCTTGGTTATCCGTTTTGTCGAGGCCGAATTTTTGATTCAGTGGAACTAGATAAAGGGCAATATGAAGAAGCGGAAGAGATTTTTTGGGCATCTGGTGCGGCTATGTTTATTCGCAGTAATTTGTTCCATCAGATGGGGGGATTTGATGCCTCTTTTTTCGCGCATCTTGAAGAGATAGATTTGTGTTGGCGCATGAAGCGAGCAGGTTATAAGGTTATGGTTGAACCAAAATCTGTGGTCTACCATGTTGGAGGAGGAACCTTAGGCTACGAGAACCCAAAAAAGGTTTTTCTGAACTTTCGTAACAACCTAGCCATGCTCCTCAAAAATGAGTCGAGTTCAAAACTAATTTGGCTTATACCTTATCGCCTTATACTCGATGGTCTTGCAGGTATTATGTTCTTACTCAAAGGAAAGTGGAAAAATACAAAAGCGATTATTCAAGCGCATATTGCCTTTTATGGCCAATTCTCAGCTATCAAAGAACGAAAAAAGGAGTACAATAAATTAATTGAAAAGGTGAGCATCTCTCCTACTCCAAACACTAAAGGTATTTATCAAAAAAGTATCGTCTGGCAATATTATCTTCGCGGACGTAAATTATTCAGTAAGCTTAAATTTTAGTTTTGGCAAAAGTAAAAACAACCATAATTCACGAAGATGATGATGTGATTATTGTCAACAAGCCAAGTGGTGTGTTGACAATCCCTGATCGCTTTGTTTTGGACCGCCCAAATCTGGTGAAGGATCTCAAACGGTCACGCGAAGAGTTATTCGTAGTGCATCGTCTTGATCGTGAGACTAGCGGGGTGATTTGTTTTGCCAAAAATGAAATGGCGCATAAGCATTTGAGCAAGCAGTTTCAAGAACGAACAGTTGATAAATATTATTTAGCTTTAGTGGAAGGAACGCCTTATCAAGAAGAAGGAAGCATTGATAAACCAATCGCAGAAAGTACGGTGACTCGTGGTAAAATGATCATTCACGACCGTGGTAAACAGTCATTGACTTTGTATAAGGTTTTGGAATCTTTCAAGCATTATTCGCTCGTTTCTGCAAATATAAAAACAGGACGTACACATCAGGTGCGTATTCACTTTGCGTCTATAGGTCATCCTCTGGCTTCAGATTCTCTTTATGGTCGCAAAGACAAAATATTTCTTTCTGAAATCAAAACGAAAAAGTATAATAGCGGGAAGTATGTGGAAGAAAAACCAATGATTGATCGCACGACTTTGCATGCTTATCAATTGAGTTTTGATCATCCGACCACTGGTGAGCGTTTGTTCTTTGAGGCGGAGCCTCCTAAGGATTTGCGGGCGCTTTTGAACCAGCTTCGTAAGTGGGGTAAGTAGTTTTTCTTTCTTCATGGCTGGCGCTTTTCGTGTTGAAACACATAGGTTTGTTAGGTTTATAGTTTTCTTCTGTCGTGTATGTTGGCAGAGGCCACATAGATTTTGCGCTACGCTTAAAATTGGGACGCTTTGCTTTTGGCGTTTGGTAAACTTTCAAAGTTTGCTAAACGTTGGCTTTGTTAAGGTATTACTTTCTACTTAGTTTTAATCTGCCTGCCATCTTGCGCGTGTTGAAACACATAGGTTTGTTAGGTTTATAGTTTTCTTCTGTCGTGTGTGTTGGCAGAGGCCACATAGATTTTGCGCTACGCTTAAAATTGGGACGCTTTGCTTTTGGGCGTTTGGTAAACTTCCAAAGTTTGCTAAACGTTGGCTGAATTCTTACTGACCAACTTCTGACGTGATTTTAAAACAGATAGAATTATAGTTTTCTTCTATCCTATAAACCCTATGTCTTTAAAAACGGAAATGCAAACTTCAATAGCTCCCAAAATAAAAAGTGCCTCATTCCAGATTACTCTGGAAGAGGCAGCCCACACACTATGAGAACACCCATTAAATCTTTAGGTCTCTTCTGTGGTTTTTAAAAGCGAAAACCGGTAGAATGTTTTTACAGTTGTTAGCTGTAGTTGTTTTTGTTTTTTGTCAGGAGGTTTGCGACTTTGGGTTTGGCCGGTGTGAGAATTTGGCCTTGTTTAGTCAGCGTCTCTTGATCTTACTAATTTGCTTTTTTCGCTAAGAAAAAAAACTACCCCAATCTCGAAATTTTCGAGACGGGGCAGCCCACACACTATGAGAACACCCATTATTCTTGATATCTATTGATAGATTATTTTTTATGTTGGTTGACTTGGTCATCTTTTGGTTATGTCGTTGTTGTTGGTTTGTTATACTCTCGTTTCAAAATTCGAATACATAACCGTCTACCCCGCCCCTTTATTTTCACTTAAATTTTAAAGTGTTGTTACCGTTTTATAATTATGTTAAAATTAAATACGTAAGTCGCTGAAAAGGTGCTAGAAGCTGTATTAAGATTTTTTTTGAGGCTAGGTCGATTTTTAAAAAAAAAAAGTATAATTTTTTTATTTCTCTTGGCAATACAGGGGAATTTTGTGTTAAGAGTGGGAAATAAATACTGGTTTTTTGAATATTTTGCAGTTAGTAGCAATATTTTAAAATGAGCTATTTTACTTATCACGTGCTAGTCAATCATGGCAGTAGCTGCTGATCCCAAGCTTTAAGACTACACAGATATAGGCATGGCCTAATGTTCGAGTCTTCTTGTTTGAAGATTTACCAAAGAATGCAATTTCTTCCTGCAAATGAGTGAAGGCATTTCTAAAATTCGTATTTTGAGGAAGAAATAAAAGAAGGGAATAGTATGATCAAACCAGGTTCTGTCGAAGAAATATTAAATGCTGCCAAAATTGAGGATATCGTTGGTGACTATGTTACGCTTAAGCGGCGTGGGGTCAACATGATAGGCAACTGTCCTTTTCACAATGAGAAGACACCCTCCTTCACCGTCTCTCCTACCAAAAATATATACAAATGCTTTGGCTGTGGCAAAGGTGGTAACAGTGCCCAGTTTTTGATGGAGCATGAAAGTTACTCTTTTCCTGAAGCGCTTCGCCACATAGCAGGACGCTACAATATTGAAATTGAGGAAACGGTGGCTTCGCGTGAAAGTATCGAAGAGCGTCAAATGCTCGA
>CALGLS010000044.1 GCA_937959375.1 uncultured Saprospiraceae bacterium | reverse complement strand
AAACACGCTATTCATTCCAATTCCAAGTCCTACTAATAACAATACGGCTGCTGCTATCTTTCGGAGGTTTTTGTAAAAAGGAACTGCAACCACCTTTGCCTCTTTGACTTGCTCAGTTACAATATCTTCCATTGTAAATTCCTCATCTAGCGACAAGTCTGAAAACTGATTCAGCTGATCTAAATAGCCAGCCTCCGCTTTGTCGATTTCTGATTCCAGATCAGCAACATTAGCTTTCAACCAAGCTTCCTCTTTAAGGGTGGTCTCTCCTTTCCAATATTTTTCAAGAAGTTCTTTTTTCATTTTCCAGTCCATAATTGATAAGTTGATTGAGTCCTGATCTAATTTTTTTTCGTGCTCGAAAGAGATTTACTTTTACCTGAGTTGCATCCAGTTCCATCATTTCTTCGATTTCATAGTTGCTATATCCCATTAGATCTCTTAATCGAAATATTTCTCTTTGTTTCTCTGGTAGTCCTTTCAGAAGGGTTTGAACCGCGTCTATCAAATTGTTTTGCTCCGCTGTTTTATCAGGTGCTGCGTAAAAGCCCAACTGATTATCTGCCTGCTTTAGTTCCACGGTTTTGTTGGCGCTGAGGCGCAATTTATCTAGTGCTTTGTTTCTTGTGATACGAATAGACCAAGATTCCAAATTTTGAATACCATCTAACTGATCACGTGTATCCCAGAGTTTCATCAGCACTTCTTGAACAATATCTCTAGCCAAGTCAGGATCCGCCACAATACTCACCGCATAGCGGAAAAGCTTGTTTTGGAGTGTTAATACGTTAGATTTGAATTGTTCTTTGGTCATTTCGGTGGTAGACGGCTGAGTTTGGGAGAAGTTACAAACTTTTTTGAAAAAATTTGAGAGAGGTAAGTTCTAAGGTCAACGATGAAAATTCAAACTCAATCTCAAGTTCAAATTCAAATTCCCTCTATCGCAATCTGCGCGAAATTGAGGTTGAGCCTGAGATTAAGATTGAGTTTGAAATCCCACTACGTCCGCTCATGTATAGTCCCCAATCGGAACTTCAAAAAAGCGCCTGTTCTATTTCTGAAGTAAGCGATAATTTCGGCAGCAATTGAAAGTGCAATTTCTTCTGGCGATTCCGCTCCAATATCTAAACCAATAGGACTGAAGAAGAAATTTAGGTTTTCTAAATTAATGTCGACTTGGTTATCCTGTAGTTCTTGCTGCATTTTTAGCATTCGCTTTTTGGGGCCGAGCATACCCATGTATGGTGGATTTTGGCCTAGGAATAATTGCAGCATTTCCATGTCCCATTTATAATCATGTGACATTAGGACGACCGCCGTGTATTCATCTACAACTAAGTTTTTCGCTTCTTCGTAGGTCAAAACTTGTTTAGCTAAACTAAAAATAGATTTACTTATTTTACGATGCGAACCGACTACATTTAATTCCCAACCTAATTCATTAGAAATCCCCGCAAAGGCATTCACATCATAATTATCTCCAACAATAATGAGTTTTAAT
Source organism: uncultured Saprospiraceae bacterium (assembly GCA_937959375.1). Lineage (GTDB taxonomy): Bacteria > Bacteroidota > Bacteroidia > Chitinophagales > Saprospiraceae > CALGLS01. The sequence continues at coordinate 5,266 of CALGLS010000044.1, read as the reverse complement.
TCGGGACGAATAAATTCTATTAGTACGGTAATAGGTTGTCCGGTTTTGGTTTCAAAATCAAAAACTTTAGATTTTTTTCGTTCATGAACCAGTGCTGTTTTTTCAATTAACTCATCTTTCGAAATACTCAAGGTATTCACAAAAACATCCAGATTATCTTCATTGGCAAATAAACCCATTTTTTGGATATCCTTATTTTCCAAACCAATAACCTGATAAAAAATAGAGGGCGTTCTTTTTTGTTGAATGGTTTTTAATCGCTCAATTGGATTGTTTTTATCACTGGGATCGATGGGTGTAAAAAGCACTTCAATTCGACCATTACAACCTAAACCTACTCCTACTTGGTGGTCGTCATCATCCATGGTATCGTAAACAACTATGGAAGGTTCTTTTTTGAAAATGGCAACATTCGCTCTTTTTAAAGCATCACCTTCCAGACAACCTCCGCTAATCCCACCTATCCATACACCAGAACTTTTCACCAACATACGCGCACCAATTCTACGATAAGCCGATTCCTCCACGGTTACTACAGTAGCCAAAGCAGCTTGTTCTTTAGTCCAATCGATTTGATCGTAAGTCTTAATGATATTTCTTATTTCTTTCATATAAAAAGTAAATGTTCAAAATAATATTGCTAAATAAGAAAATAAACCCTAAACATTCTGAGAATCCATGAAGTTGTTTATAAAATTAAATTTGAACCATTAAGTTACAGTTTAATCACTGAGTCTTTTAGCCCTACTTTTCCCAATTTTTAAGCTACAGCCAAAAGGATGAAGCCTAAAATTTAGTCAATTAGAACTAAAATTCTTCACTGATTAATGTAAACCCAATTTTGTCCAAGCACTTAACTGTCAAATACAAGCCAAATGACATGAACAAAGTTTGCTATCTTAGAGATTCGAACGTATAACGTTTTTTGACCACTTTTAAATGCTAAGACAAATGAGATTAAAATCTACTTTTCTAGTTGGACTACTGACTGCTTTATTTTTGCTTCCCAATACTTCGTTTTCACAAGTACAAGAAGGAAATTTACTTGGTAATTGGCAAGACCCTACCCTTCCTGATATGTTTTATGGAAAATATAATGAGGTTTGGGGAATTGTAGTAAACAATGTGGAGTATGCCGTGATTGGATCTACGATGGGAACACATTTTATCAGCTTGGAACCAGATGTTGATGGTAATTTACCTGAGATTCAATTTGTTCCTGGAGCTGCTCAAGGGAGTCAAATCATACACCGTGATTTTCATAGCTACGGCAACTATCTTTATGCAGTCGCAGATGAAGGAGCTAGTTCCTTGCAGGTCATTGATTTTTCAGATTTGCCAAATTCAGTTTCCGTTGTTTATGATAGTGATGAGTTTATTTATACTGCTCACAATATTTTCATTGATGAACCAAATGCGATTCTTTACAGTACCAATGGTGCGGTATTGTCATTAGCTAATCCAGCGCAACCCACTCAACTGAATAACACGAGTGATATTTTTGGGCATGACATTTTTGTTCGCGATAATATCGTTTATGTCAATAAGGGAGGTTCGGGAATGTATGTTTATGACTTTACTGATCCGACTAATGCCGTTTTATTAGGTTCGATGACTGACTATCCTAACAGCGGTTACAACCACTCTGGATGGATGTCGGATGATGGTCAGCATTATTTTTTGTGTGACGAAACCGGAGGGCGTTTTGTCAAAAGTGTATCCATTGATGATCTCACAGATATGGAAGTAGTCGATATGTTTAAATCAGACAATAACAATTCGGGGCACATTGCGCACAACGCCATTGTTCGAGATAATCTATTATACGTTTCTTACTACTCTGATGGCATTCAAATATTTGACATCACTGATCCTGAAAATGTGGTTCGAAAATATTACTACGATACTTTTCCTGGTATTGACAATTCTGGATTTAAAGGGGCTTGGGGAGTTTATCCTTTATTGCCATCTGGCAGAGTATTGGTTTCTGACATGGCAAGTGGATTGTACCTTTTAGATTTCCCGGCTGACCAAACTATTTTCACTTTGGATGATGAAGTAAATGGTTGTGAAAACAATACTATTACATTCAACATTTTACTTGGTGCAGATTTTGATCCTGCAGGCATCAACTTGTCTGCCTCCGGTGAACCAACTGGTTCCAATGTTTCATTTAGTGCCAACCCTGCTATGCCAAATGAAATTGTAACTGTGGAAGTAAGTGGTTTAGCTGATGCTTCTGATTTCACCATTGATGTAATGGCTGATGATGGAACGGCGAATGCGAGTAACAATACGGCTGTTGATGTTTATCCTTCTGCAGATGCTTTGACTTTGCAAGTTCCTGCTAATGGAAGTATGAATATCGACATAGAGCCTACCTTGGAATGGGAAGCAAACACTGAGTTTGACAATACGATTGAAATCGCGGAAGATATTGATTTTTCATTTGTTGTAGAATCTCAAGATGTAGATACACTTAATACTTATACTGTCGCAAATTACCTCTACGAAGGTACTACCTATTACTGGCGTGTTATTAGTTCAAATGATTGTGGAACTGCAACTTCTGAGGTTTTCAGTTTTACTACTGTTGCTGGTGTTTATACAAATGACATTTTAGCGAAAGCGGTAAGTATCTCTCCTAATCCTGCGCAGGATGAATTGAATATTCAGACGGGTGACTTTTTGCGGGGACAGCTTGACATTACTCTTTTTGATGTGACTGGTAAAGTGGTTGCTAATTGGGTTATTGATCATCGTGCTTCTCAGTTTTCTTTGGTGGCTCCGGTTGGTTTGCAAGGTGTGTATTTGCTTCGTATTGCTGGCGCTGATGGTGTTGCTACTAAGCGGGTTTTGTTTGCCCGTTAACGGGGATGGGACACGGATTGAACGGGTTGAACGGATTGGGGACGGATTTTTTTTCTTTTATCGCGTATCAGTTTTAGTAGTGTAGGTTAGCTATTATAACTTGTTCCTACTTGCGATCGCAGAAAAAAATCCGTCCCTTACCCGTTCAATCCGTTCAATCCGTGTTCCAATTAAAAAAAAACGAGCCTGCGAGTCACGAGCCTCGCTTCTTAACAATCAAAGTCCCTTTCTCGCTAGCGCCATCTTTATTTATTTCCAAATCATACTCCCCAAGATGTAAATAATACTTACCATTATCCGCTTTCTTTATTTCAATCTCGTCTGTATCTTTTTCGCGATCAGCGTTAAGTGATTTTTCATATTTTTTGACAGCAGCTTCCGTGAGACTTAGATCGTATTCAATATAGTTGATCCCCTGTTTTACATCTTGCTTGATGGTGTTTAACGTTTGTCCTTTTTTCGATTTCACCTTGAGGGTAATCGCTCCTGCCGTTTTTAGGAAAACAGGAAGTTTGAATGTTGGAGTTGATGGATCTCGCCATTTGCTCCAGCTATTTCCCCAACGGGAAGAATGTATCACAGGATCAAAATCGAATAGGTGTATGGCTTTCGCCAAAAGCTCGTCATTAAGTGCTTGTAGTTCAGAAACATTGGCGACATAAAAAGATCGACCATGCGTTCCAATCACCAAATCGTGCTCTCTTGGATGCACCACTAAATCGTGAACCGAAACCGCTGGTAAACCTCCTTCCATGCGCATAAAAGTATCACCTCGATTGAACGAAACATAGAGTCCATTATCTGTTCCAACATAAAGAATATGCTTCTTGTGTGGATCTTCTTTAACGACATTAATGGGTTCCATTGGAAGATCAGTTCCAATCTTTTCCCAAGTTGTTCCATAATCATCTGAGCGATAAAGATAAGCGGTAAAGTCATCCCAACGATAGCCATTTAACGAAAGATAAACACGACCTTTTTCAAAATTAGATGCCTGTACTTTTGTCACCCACATATCTTCTGGCAAACCAGTAGTAATCTTTTTCCAAGTGCTGCCATTGTCTTTGGTGATGTGAACAAGACCGTCATCTGAGGCTGCATAGATCACACCAAATTGTAGCGGTGACTCGTGAATACTAGTCAGCGTTCCATAGGCAACATCACCTTTACGTCCACCTTTTGTCAGGTCTTCTGAGATGACTTCAAAGTCTTCGCCTTTGTTGAAAGAACGATGCACTTTATTGGATCCCATATAAAGAATATCTTGGTTATGGGTAGACAAATGGATTGGGGTTTGCCAATTCCAACGCAGTGGGCGTTCACCTAATTCGTGCTTTGGCGTAATGCTTTTTGTGTCACCAGTTGTTTTATTAATTCGGAAGTAATTCCCAAATTGATAACCCGTATAAATCGTATTGTTGTCACGGGTATCGACAGCGACTTGCATTCCATCTCCGCCCATGATTGACTTATAAGGATACTGGCCACTGTTGTGCCAATAGTTACTTGCCTTGTAAGTGCTGGAACCGACCCACACTCCGTTGTCTTGTAATCCACCATAAATATTGTACGGTTTTGCCATGTCAACTTGCACAGTATAAAACTGTCCGACAGAAGGTGTGTTGCACTTCACCCAGTGGTCACCATTGTCATAAGAGATGTTGACACCACCATCATTTCCGAGTATGAGATGTCCCGCTCTTTTTGGGTTAACCCAAAGTGCATGATGATCTACGTGTACGTTTTCTTTGTTGATAGATTCGAAGGTAGCTCCGCCATCGTCTGAGCGCAAAACGGGCACACCAACGATGTAAATTTTTGAAATATCCTCAGGATTTACTCTGATTTGTCCGAAGTAATAACCGTACGAATAAAAAATATCATCAAGGTAACCCTCATGTGTTTTCTTCCAAGTTTTTCCTTCATCATCACTTCGAAAAACTTCTGCACCAATCACTGGTGTGTCAAATAAAAGTGAGTTGGCATCTTCTAAAAATTCAGTTAATGCATTTGGTTTTATTTCGCCAGAGCGAACTTGCGCGATTACTGATTTTGCTTTGTATTTTTTTGGAAAACGATTGGCTTTCAAAAACTGCTTGATGTCTTTTTCTTCCAGTTGTAAAAAAGCATCTTTGCTCATATTTCGGAAATCATCTTTGGTCAAACCCGTCTTCTTTTTCTTGTCTTTATCCTCCGGTCTACGCGCTTGATTATCGACGATAGAATACAAAACAGTTTTACCATTTGACTCTGCGATTGTCAAACCAATTCGGCCAACGGACTCCTGTGGGTAACCACTAGATTCAGTAGACAACAAAGACCAAGTCAGTCCTCCATCTGTACTTTTATGAATCCCTGATCCGGCACCTGCTTCTACAAAATTCCAAGCGCGACG
>CALGLS010000043.1 GCA_937959375.1 uncultured Saprospiraceae bacterium | reverse complement strand
GTTTCCTATGAAAATCAAGAGTTTATGGTTCTCGCTAACAATTTTTTAATGAGTTTAGCGAGCTAACTGAATTCTAAAATTGGACGCGAGGTTCATAAAACATTGATTTGCAATTAAATGGAAATTTAAACATGCTCTAAGCAACTTCTGTTTAAGTGGTACATTTATTGCACATTCTAGAATCCTACCTGTACTGTTCCTCCCTCATTATTTAACATTTCCCTCGCAAAACATCTAAATATGTCTAAATTAAAAGAACTGTTACTGGTACTATCTATTTTACTTTTCGCCAATTTAATAATTGCCCAAAACACAAAGGGAATGTATGTCAATGATTTTAAATACATCATTGGAGATGAAGAAAAGGAAACGGAGTTGTTGACTTACGCGCAGCAACAAGGGTTTAATTACCTCTTGCTTTACAACACTTATTGGATTCACAATAATATGTTTGACCTTACCGATCCGGTAGCGGCACAACCCCTAGCTGATTTTATTGAGCGCGCTAAAACAGAATTTGGCGTACTGGAAGTTGGAGCTGTGGGGGAGAAGTTATCCTCTTTTGATAAATTGGTTAGTTATAATGAAAACTTCAGTTCTAATCCCAATCAACAGTTTGATATTTTCAATATTGAGTTTGAGTTTTGGAATAAGAAAGTGGTTGAAAATGTTTATTGTGGAGACTATCTAGAAGATGCAGGCCTGTCTTGTGATATTGAAGGAGCATTTAAATTTTATATAGAAGAAATTAAAGGGCTTCATGAACTTTGTAGCTCTTTAGGTTTGAAATCAGAAACCTATATCGGTCAGATAACAAAGAGCCAAGGGAAAGCGCTAGGTAAGCATTGTGATCGAGTATTGGTGCATTATTATCGTAAGTCAGATGTCTATTCAGATGGCAATAGTCTGTATAATTTTAAAAGTGATCGCTTGGAAAAGTTAGCACCAAAAAAAGGTACGCTGAAAGTAATGCCCATTTTTGCGGCAACCTCAGAATTTATGGGACCTTGGTTAGCTGAGCATGATATCGACACGCCTTTTGATACCTATATGAATGGTCAGAATGGCTATAATGACGCAAGTGGGAACTGGAAGAAACACATCGAAATTGACGGTTTCCAATGGTACACCTACACCCATCTTTTGACGTATACGCCCACCGATATCCCCACGCCCAACGGATTGCAAATTAACAATGCCCCTGATATTTCTACACATAACCAAAATAATCAGACCGACCATGTTAATCACGATGACCATACTATTAATCCTCCGTCGGCTATTCCAAAAGAAACGCCTCAGCAATCAAGCGCTGAAAACTTAGGATTGACTTTGTATCCGAATCCTGTTAGCAATTTATTGTACATCCAGTGTGCTTCAGAAGTTGATGTCCATTTTATGAATATAAATGGTGAATTATTGAAGACCTTAAAATCAAAAGATAAAAAGGTGTTTGATGTTTCTGCTTACGGAAATGGCGTTTACTTTGTAAGTATGCAAGTAGCAGGGGAGGTGGTGAGTGTGCATAAGGTGGTGGTGCAACACTAGATTTATTCTCAAGAACAAGTCCGTTAGGGGAAAGACGTTTACTAAACTTCAAAAGTTTAGTAAACGTCTTGTTATTGAATTATTGCTTTTTAATCAACTTCGAAACGGGACTATTCAACTAGCTATATCATAGCGTGTTTTAGCTGTAAAATTCACTACTATATTTGTGAACCACAAAAGATCCTGTACGGCTGGCGCCTTTTCGCTAGACGGAAACAAAAGTTCATGACTGTAGGAATACGCAATTTCTTTTGTGACCTTTTGTTTCTTTTGTGGTTCAAACTCACTTAATAAGTAACTTCTCTACTGAATAGTTACACAACTTCTTTAAACACAAAGGATAAATTTCTTTAAACGCCAAATTTGAGCTCAATCGCAATGAGTCTTCATGTTAGTTATTAATTAGAATTTTTCTTTTTCCTCCTCTTCCGTTTTCCCAACCAACCTGCTACATCAACATTGGGTAAGTACCATTCACCGCCCATGTCAATCAAGGGAATTCGATCCCGTGAATCGCGTCCTACATTCTGTTGGCAAATCTCAATATAATCTTTACCAACCTTAGATACGATGGCTACGTGCCCAAATGGGTTATCATCTTGCCCCTTAAAAACAAGAATATCTCGTTTTCGTGGTTTGGTCTTACTTGGATTGTGAAACTGTCGTAAATTTCTAACCGCATTATAACCACCATCAATGATGTACGGATCGTAGAAGTCTTTTGCATGTCCCCAAGGGTCAGGCATTTTGTGATTCAGCTTATCGTAGTAATAGCGTTTTACAAATTCAACACACTGCCATTTGAGGCCAAGGTTGTAGCCATCCTCTGCAACATGGCGACCATAAGTATCGCCTACACCACCATTATAGTAAACTGGAACTCCATGTAGTTTGTCAATCACTACGCCTGGAGAAAGATCTCGTGGAAGTTTTCTTCTCTTGCGCTTCTTTTTCTTCTTTGATTGCTCAGTAGTCGCGCCACCTAATTGTCCTCTCTCGTCCGCAGGGGTATTTAGGCATCCCATTAAGAAGGCCAAACTCAACAACAATAGGTATTTCTTCAATTTCATATAGGGGGATTTTTCCTCAGAGCATATATCAAAAATTAAACCAATATGGTATAAGATGTCTATAATATTCAAGCTATTTCCAAACATAAAATAGACCACCTTCTGATCTCACATCATTCGCATTAAAAGCGACGACAAAAATAAAATTTTTTCACCCAGAATACCATTTCCAACAACTTTATTCTCATTTTTTGTACCTTCCCATCTATGTTAAAGCACAACCTATTAAGTAAAGTCGTCCTCTTTTTGTTGGCGCTTATTTTTATCTTCTTTCTGCATCGGTATGAACGATGGGAATCTAATATTATTGGAGGAGGAGATGGTTGGGGCTATTACATGTTTTTACCTGCTTTATTTATTCATGGAGACCTGGGAGATATGAAGGAATCCATTCGAATTCGTAAATCATATCATGCTGGTTACAATCGCCCAGACAAAGACCCCGATCATATAGAAGTGGCCCCCTTGCACGAGGGAGGGCGTCGGGTAATGAAATATACGATAGGTTTATCGCTCTTGTATATGCCTTTTTTTTTGCTGGCACATTTTCTGGCAGGTTTCACCAACTATCCTGCAGATGGTTATTCACAAATTTATATTTATGTGATGCATTGGTCAGTAGTGTTTTTTGTTCTGATGGGCTTGGTGCTGCTGCGAAAAGTATTATTACATTGGCTGAACGATAAAATTGTTGCACTTACTTTATTGGTGATAGGTATCGGTACCAACCTGCATTTCTTTACGGTTTATAATAGTGCGATGGCACATGCCTATTTATTTTCTTTGTATTGTCTATTGATCTTTGCTACCCAGAGATTTTATTTGACAAAACAATCAAAATATGCCCTACTGGTAGGTTTCGCAGCTGGCTTTATAACGCTTATTCGACCTACCGAAATTATTTGTTTGGCTATTCCATTGTTTTGGTCGGTTAGTTCAATACAGGGTATGGTAGAGCGTTTTCGATTTATTGGTCGTCAATACAAGAATTACCTTTTGAGTATATTGACCTATGTTTTGATTGGCTTTACGCAATTGATTTATTGGAAATGGGCTAGTGGAGATTGGTTGTATTATAGTTATCGAGAAGAGGGGTTTGATTTTACTAATCCACGTCTAGTGGAAGGATTATTTGGTTTTAAAAATGGTTGGCTAGCCTATACGCCTGTAATGGTTTTTGCCTTGATCGGCATTTATTTTCTTTTCAGAAAACGCCACCCTGCGTTACTTCCCATAGTGCTATTTTTGCCTATTCATATTTATGTGACCTATAGTTGGTGGTGTTGGAATTACATTAATGGAATGGGCTCTCGACCTATGGTAGAAGCGTATGCTTTGCTTAGTATTCCTTTGGCTTTCTTTTTTCAAAAAATAGTATCTTCTCATAGATTAATAAAAGGGATTGCATGTTTACTGCTTATTTTCTTTATTGGTCAAAACATGTTTCAAACAGAACAGACCAAACGTGGGGTGCTTTTGTCCGCAAGTTCCAACTGGGCTTTCTATAAAAGAAGCTTTGGCAAAACAAAATTGAATTACCTCGATCTCGTTACCTTTGATAGTAAAGAAACACCTCCTGATGAGTCAAAACTTAAATATGTAAGCACGATTTATGAAAACAATTATGAAGACTCATTGAGTATTTATTATCAAAAAAATATTCCCGGAAATAACTCCCGTGTTTTTCGACTCAATAATAAAAAGAAATTTGGACCTGCGCTAAAATCAAAAATAGCAGCCATTCCTAATATAGAAAAAGGAGATTGGATAAAAATCAGTGTAGATGCCATGAGGGAATATGAAGGAAATTTTATGCACAGAATGTCAGCATTAGTCGTTTCCATAAACCCTCAAAAAAAATGGGTCAGTACTCGAATAGATAACAAGATTGATAACCAAGCTGGAACGCTTTGGTACGGAAAAAACAATGTATGGGACAATGTTTATATTTGGATACAAATCCCTGATAATATCCAACCAAGCGATGAACTAAAATGTTACGCTTGGAATAATTTAGCCCCAGATATATTCATCGACAACTTTAAAGTGGAACTCTACAAAAAACAATAATACTCTCAAGTCAGGACCCTAAAGAATTTGCTCATTATTAATCCCGAATAGAATTAGAGAAAAACAAAAACAATGAAATATCTAGTCACCTGCCTCCTAATCCTAATAACCTTAACTGCGTGTACCGATTCCGACAATACTGGCAACATTCAAGCACCAAATACCTACGACCTCATTCCGATCCCAGCGAAGCTAATACCAGCCACCGGTAAATTTACACTCACCTCAGATACCTACATCTTGCTAGAGCCCGATGGCAAAGATTGGAATGATGTGGCGATCCGATTAGGGGAAGCTTTGAATGCAGCAACCGGCATCAACTATAAAACAAAAGCCAGCGGCGAAAACAAAGATGCTATTCGAATACTAGAAGATAAAACGATCACCAACCCGGAAGGATATACTTTGGAAGTTAATCCATATGATATCACGATTCGTTCCAGCCATCCGGCAGGTGCTTTTTATGCGGTACAAACGCTTCGTCAATTGATACCAGCCAAAGGAAGTGAAGGAAGACGAGAAAAGAGTTATTTACCTTGCGTGAAAATCGAGGACGAACCTCGCTTCGTATATCGTGGAATGCATCTTGATGTAGGTCGCCATTTTTTCGGAGTAGATAAAATCAAGAAGTATATTGATTTGCTAGCCATGCACAAAATGAATCGCTTCCACTGGCATCTTACAGAAGATCAAGGCTGGCGAATTGAAATAAAGAAGTATCCAAAATTGCAAGAGATCGCTGCCTATCGAAAAGAAACCTTAGTCGGTCACTACAGTGATCAACCACACCAATTTGATGGCAAAAAATATGGCGGGTTTTATACCCAAGATGAAATTCGTGAAGTGGTTGCTTACGCAAAAGATCGTTTCATAACGGTGATTCCCGAAATAGAAATGCCAGGTCATTCTCAAGCGGCACTCGCTGCTTATCCCGAGTTGGGTTGTACCGATGGTCCATTCGAAACCGCAACAAAATGGGGCGTCTTTGAGGAAGTGTATTGTCCGACCGAGACAACTTTTGAATTCCTCGAAAATGTATTGACGGAAGTCATGGATTTATTTCCTTCCAAATACATTCACATTGGCGGAGATGAATGTCCAAAGTCTCGTTGGAAAGAAAGCAAATTTTGCCAAAACCTAATCAAAGAAAAAGGATTGAAAGATGAGCATGGCCTGCAAAGTTATTTCATCGGTCGCATGGAAAAATTTCTCAACAAAAACGGTCGACAGATCATCGGTTGGGATGAAATATTAGAAGGTGGTTTGGCACCAAATGCAACGGTGATGTCTTGGCGTGGTGTGAAAGGTGGTATCGAAGCTGCTAAGCAAAACCATGATGTGATTATGACACCAACGTCGAATTGTTATCTCGATTATTATCAATCTCGATCGGGTGATGAACCACTAGCAATTGGAGGTTATTTACCATTAAAACAAGTGTACAATTACGAACCAATTCCAGCAGAATTAAATCCAGAAGAAGCAAAGCATATTCTCGGTGCACAAGGAAATGTCTGGACCGAATACATGCCTACTTTCGAGCAAGTTGAGTACATGGCTTTTCCGCGAGGTTTGGCTTTGGCAGAAGTCACCTGGTCTCCAAAAGAGAAACGCAATTACGAAGATTTTGCGAGTCGCCTAAGTCGCTACCTGCCACATCTTGATGCCATGAAGGTCAACTATGCAAATCATCTCTTCGAAGTTAAAACAGATATTAGCGCAGCGAAAAATGGAATCTCTGTTGCGCTAAGCTCCCTCGCTGCGGATGCCAAAATCTACTACACATTAGATGGTAAAGCTCCTGACGCAAAATCAAAACTTTACAAGAAGCCAATTACCTTGACAAAAAACAAGCTGCTAAAAGCTGCCGTTTATCGAAATGGAAGAATGCTAAGTCGAGTCAGCTCCACCGATTTTAATTTGCATTTAGCTACAGCTAAAAAAATAACTCTAACCGCTGATCCACATCCAACTTATGCATTAGGTGGCAGCAAGGCGCTAGTCAATGGTGTCATAGGAAGTGATGATAGATATGGAGATGGTGAATGGCTAGGTTGGTCCGGCGAAGATTTTGAAGCCACCATCGATCTAGAAAACGAAACAGAACTAAACAATTTGAAGCTACGCTTCTACAGTGGAATTGGTCAATGGATCTACCTCCCTAAACGAATAGAAGTCGCTGTTTCCTCCGACGGAAAAACATTCAAACCACTAACCGCAGTAAATATCAAAATTAGAAGTAGAGAAAAAGTAAGCACGGTGGAGGTCCCACTAAAAGCTGCCAAAAGTCGCTATCTAAAAGTAAAAGCGCTTCGCTACGGAATTATTCCAGAAGGTGCTCAAGGCGCTGGGAATGAAGCTTGGTTGTTTGTGGATGAGATTGTTTTGGAATAGATAGCCCGCTAATGGGGATGGGACACGGATTGAACGGATGGAACAGATAGGGGACGGATTTTTTCTTCTTAATGTGGGTGTTTTATTGGGCTCGATTCTGATGTTTTAGCCTATTAGCAAAGAAAGGCTGAGCTCCTCCCCGGTTACCAATTCTTTAGTACTACGCGAAAAAATCCGTCCTTATTCCGTCTAATCCGTTCAATCCGTGTCCCATCCCCGTCTAAGCGAGCTTGCGAGCCCTAAAAAGTATTCTTCCACATCATAGACTCCACCGGCTTAATCGTCCGAGCATTATACTTAGCATTACTCTTCTTGTTGTAGTAATTCTTGATATCACCCTCCACCATAAAGTAGATCAATTGACCAATCGGCATACCAGCATAAATGCGAACAGGTTGAACACAAGAAATCTCTAGCGTCCAAGTATTGCAAAAGCCAACATCCCCTTTTCCCGCAGTGGCGTGAATGTCAATTCCAAGTCGACCAATACTAGATTTCCCTTCAAGGAAAGGAACCGTATGATGGGTCTCCGTATATTCTTCCGTAACTCCGAGGTACAAAATACCAGGTTGAATTACAAAGCCTTCTTCAGGAATGAGCACCTCTTTTATTTGGTTGTGTTGGCGAGCGTCCAGCTCATGGTTTTCGTAAACCGCCAAATATTTGCTCAGATGTACATCGTACGAATTAGTACCTAAGCAATCAGGACGAAACGGCTCAATAACTATTTTGCCATTATCAATGGCCTCTAGAATTTTTTTATCAGATAAGATCATAGCGCAAAATTAATTTGCTTGGAGAATATTCCTTAATTTACGGCTGTTTATTTTAAGATTTTTAAGAATGAGTTGAACTAGACCCAATAAATTCGATAAATGGCATTACTCATACACCGAAATATTAAAGCTGAAGGAGAAATTGGTCTGTGGAAAATAGATGAAGAGGAGACTTTCTTTGCGGAAAAATTAAAATTGGCAGACTCAGAACAACAGCAAATTGATCTGATGAAAGGCCATCGCCGTGTTGAGTGGTATGCAAGTCGATACCTATTGCATGTCATGTCAGGTAGAAAGAAGCGAGGAGTTTGCCTCAAAGACGAATTTGGAAAGCCTTTT
>CALGLS010000042.1 GCA_937959375.1 uncultured Saprospiraceae bacterium | reverse complement strand
ATGACATGCTACGCCAGAAAGGCGCGATTTTCGGATACTTTTACATTTTGACTTTATCATTTTGCGGTTTTACATTTAAAAAATTTCCTAAAAGCGATGCAGCTAAATATTCAGAGAACTGACTTAGCGGTCAACCTGTTCGGTCTTCCTACTTCTCTCCCCCCTTAATTCATTTTACTCAGTTCTCCAATAAGAAGGATTACCAAAAGTAGACCTCCATAAATAACTCTATTTCGTAAATCTATATTTTCTCTTAGCATGATAATTAGTTTTTTTGGTTAGTTGATATTTCAAAAGTAAGCTTAGCTTCCGCAAAAGTAAACGCGCCCCCTTTTAATATTGTGACACTTGCTAGGAGTACATGGTAATTTTTTATAAGGTGTTTAGGATCATGTGGAGTAAACGGTCACTCTAACGATTAACAATAAGGAAGCATAAATAGCCGCAATTACCCTTATTTATGAGATTAAACGTAAAAAATATCCTATCCTAAAATCAACTTATGTGTGACGACAAGCTAAACTACTCAAACGCGTGTTCCACTTGTTTTTAAAAACAAAAAGCCCCGAATACGATAGGCATTCGGGGCTTTTACAATTAAAATCTTTACGCTATTTCAAGAACATATTGAATTCAACACGACGGTTTTTCTTACGTCCTGCTTTATTTATATTGTCTGCAATAGGTTGTGTTTCACCATAGCCAACATAGTTCATTCGAGATGCGCTAATGCCTTTTCTGGTAAGATAATCATAACAAGTTTTTGCACGATTTTCTGATAATTTCTGATTAGAAGCAGCATCACCAATTGAATCGGTATGACCAGCTATTGATAAACTATAAGTTGGATATTTTTTCATTAGCCCAGCAATTTCGTCAAGAATATTAGCTGAATTTGAATTCGTCAATAAGGTTGCTCTAGCACTATTAAACTGAACATTTTTCATGGCAAAAGTCAAACGTTCAACATCTTCTTTTTCCATTTCAGGGCAACCGTTATTAGAAATAGCACCTGCCACAGTTGGACACTTATCTTTTGAATCTTGTACACCATCACCATCTGTATCAGGACAACCCGCAAACTTGGCAATACCTGCAGCATTTGGACAAGCATCTTCGTTATCTGGTACACCATCATTATCACTATCCGCAACTTCAGGGCAACCATTGTTTGATTTTGGACCAGCTTCGCCTGGGCACTTATCGTCTGCATCTACAACTCCGTCGTTATCTGAATCTAGAATTGGACAGCCATTGTTATCTTTTGGTCCAGCTTCATTCGGACAACCATCGTTAGCATCTTTGATACCATCATTATCTGAATCAGGACAACCCGCAAACTTTGCCAAACCGGCAGTCTTTGGACAATCATCAGATTTATCAGCAATGCCGTCACCATCACCATCTGGGCAACCTCTCAGAGAACTTAATCCTGCAATAGCCGGACAATCATCTTCGGTATCAATAATACCGTCACCATCAATATCCGGAGGAGGAGGTACAGATGCATCTCCAAATTTCCATACGAAACCAACTCCTAGTTGGCTACTATTTCTTAAATCAGTAAATGAGTTTCTAAATTCAGACTGAACGTTTAAAGCAATATTTTCAGATAGTTTAAAATTCAAACCAACACCAATTGGTATATCTAAATGAAAGTCAGGACTTTTATTTAAACCTTGTCCTTCCGCTACTCCACCAACACCAGCCAATAGATAAGGCGATAAAAGACGATCACCAGGTACAATTTGAAATTGAACAATTGCGTCTAAAGCACTGAAAAAACGCTCTTTACCTGAATCTAATTCTTTGTCGGAAGGAAATCGAGCAATACCAAATTTTACGGGTGCCGCAAAATTAAAGAATTTGTTGATCGGGTGAATATACCCAATTTCTACACCTCCGGTAGTATTCCTGTAATCAGTAAACTCACCACGAAATGGCGAATCATAATTTACAATCAAGGCTCTAAATGTCATAGCCTTTTGCAATTTCACATCAGTATCCTGAGCTTGCAATGCACTCAGTGATAAGACAAGAAAAGTTGCGAGGAGCAGTTGTAGTAGACTTTTTCTCATAATTGAATTTTATTTTGTTTCGATTTAAGTAGAATATATCTTTCAATACTATTCAGAGAAATATGGGGTGATTATTTGTTAAAAGTTGGTTGATGATAGTTGCCTCTATCCCTAATTTGAGACTAAAATCTCAGCCAAATTAATAAAAAATTATATTACAAAGATTTGTAAGACAAAAAAAATCAACACACCATATTAAACACTGACTAACAGCGATTTAAACGTATGAAATAAATTACAAGTTTGAGATATGAAGATGGGAAAAATTTACGAATGCGTTATTCTTCAACGCTTAAAAATTGAACAAGCATAAAAATATTCTTAGAATTTGATTTATGCTTCGCTCCTTAGAATTTGAAGTTCTCTACAAACTTCTAGTTGAAAGATAGATAATTTGGTGAAAGAATAAGTGAATTTGATAAATAAAATCAGTGACTGGTTGAGCGACAAAAAAAGACTATTCTTTTAATCCTCTTCCTTCCTTTTGAATTTTACCTTCCTTATTCAGCTTTTTCATCAGACGGTCAAGAATTCCATTGATAAAATCCTTACTCTTATCAGTACTATATAATTTTGAAATTTCAACAAATTCGTTGAGTGTAACCTTGGTCGGAATGGTAGGAAATGCCGTCAATTCAGAGAGTGCCATTTTAATTAAAATCATGTCCATTATGGCTACACGATCTGCATCCCAATTTTTGAGGGTAGGTTCGATGATACCCAATAGCTCTACATCGTTTTCTACAACAGAAGTCAATAATTCTCTTCCGTAATTAGTCGTTGCTTCAACTTCTGGTTGGCTGGGTTCAAAAAAAGTAGGGTTACCCGGCAATGCCTTTATGGTCTTTTTGATGGTTCCAACTACCAATGATTTATCATCATCCCAACTCCAATAATAGTCGTCCATCACTTCGTTGAACATTTCGTTGGCAGTGAGTGACTTATAGAGCATCAGCAACATTTGCCTGTGGTCAGTGTCGGTAGTATTTGGATTAGAAACGTAGGCCTTGTATTCCTCCTTTTTTGCAAACTCTGCGTAGTAGACACGCAAATTATCCTGATCGATTCGATCAATTAATTTCAATCGTTCCCAACTTTTAGAGATGCTGGAATCATTGATTAGAGATTGTAATAAATCGTTGTTGAAAAGCTTAGCAGTGAATTGCTTATCCGCTTCAGAAGGAAGGTGTTTGGACTTTCTTTTTTCCAAATCTTTTTCAGCATACGCTGCTACTTGAGCAAGGTATAACGTGTTCAAAAGAAATAGTTCGTAGGAACTATCAATATTGGTTTGAAAACGGCGTTGTAAGTCAGCAAGAGTCATCTCTGGGTCTCGGTTAAGAGAGTAGAGTATCTGCATGACTTTTACACGTATGTTTCTTCGACTGAGCATATCTTTATATCACTTCAACGATAGGTCGAATGAATAGCACAAAGAAAAGTAAATTTTTCAACTCTCCTATTCTATCCTATAAAAAAATGAAAATTATTTTTTGCTCGGTTTTCTCAGAGGTTGATAATCAGGGCTTTGTTGTTTTGGATTTAATTGTAAATCGAAAGGAAACAGGCAGTGGTTGATGAATAAATATTTAGTCTTGAACCTATCATGTCTCCTCCTCGATCTACCCTAAAGATCAATGTATTTCAAGCATAATTGATTGTACTACTCCTCAAAGGTGTGTTCAAAACACATAAGAAACAAAAGGTCACAAAAGAAATCGTGCGTTTTTATCGTTTGAGCGCTTTTGTTCCTCTTGTGGTAAAAATAAGACGTTAAAAAACAACAGCGTTGAATTATGTATATTATGGTATCTTCCCTCTTCTCTTCTACATCACCATCTCCACAATATTATAAGCATAAAAAAACGCTATAGTTTAGCTTTTAAACCAAACTATAGCGCCATTGTCACTTTAATTGTAACTTCACTGAAACTGCAAATCTAACTTCCACTTGCGCTCACCGCGCGCCCTACTTCATCAGTTGCTTAATTTCGGCATATGAAGGCAATTGCTTGTGATGCCATTTGTCAATGATTTTTCCATCCTTGAGCAATACGACTCCTGGGTTAGATCGGACAATTGTTTTTAGCAAAATATCGTCTGCCATGTAGAATGGAAATGCCGTTTGTGTTGCGTGGCGGAATTCATCAATCGTTGCTGGACCTGCGCCACCTACAATCGCATAGACATCAAAACCATCTTTTTCTGCAGCTGCTGCCAAAGGATTGATTTTCTCTCGGTAGTTCTTTTGGAAATCAGTATCCCAGATGTACTTCGTTTGCTTCGCTTCACGTTGATTGACAGAAGCTACTTTTTGCGTTACATAAGTGGTATCTGGAGTCATGATGGTGTCCGTTACAAAGACCGTGTCATTTACCATAATTTTTTCGTACTGCTCATCGTATTTTAATTTGTAACTAACAATCATAAAACTATACTTTGGATCTGACAATACAGCATCAGTCATGTCTTTTCCATCTACACTTTCCAGCGCGAAATCACTAATCTTAGTTGCCTCAATGGCTGGTTCTGATTTGATTTGATCGTACTCCCAATCTTCTTTTGGATAGTCCTTGTATTTCTTCATAAAGTCAGCGTATGGCAATTCTGTAACGACACCTGTCGCTTTGTTGGTTAGCTTATAAGCAACGACTTGAACGTTACCCGCTGCTTCTTTTTCAGCTGCAAGTGTACCTGCTACATCTACTCCTTTTTTGAATGGTCGGAAATCCTTTCCAGGAATATCCCAAACGAAGTTACTAAAGCAGTAAATCAGTAACCCTACAGTTGTTAGACTCAGTAAACCTGTTCTAATCTTACCATTAAATAGTTGGTGCATGTCTTTGTGTTTGAACACAAAATACAAGGCTGGAATCATCAAAAAGACATCTTTGAAGAATGATACTTTTGGTTTCAACTTTAGGAAGTCACCGAAACATCCACAGTCGGTCACCTTCATGTTTGACTCTACATACGGTCCCCAACTTCCGAAGCTGAAAAAATTAACATCAGCTGGTACGTAACCGGTTAGGTAGGTAAAGCCAGTTAGGAAGGTAAAGAAGGCTACAATTCCCAAAAACAACCAACTGGTTAGTTTAGAACGCATTCCTAATATTAGCATGATTCCTAAAACTATTTCGAGGACGATCATGAATACGGAGAAACTGGTCACGTAGTTAGCCAACCACGGAAAAATGGGTGCGATAAATGACATCCATGTTCCTTCAAATGTGGAGGTAAATTCACCAAAATATTGCTCCATTTTGTAGGCGGTACCTAGTGGATCTACAGCTTTTACCCAACCTGAGAAAATGAACAATGCGCCACAAAAGTTTTGCAGATAGGTCATCAACCAACTCTTATGGTTTTTGAGTACGCCTACTCCAGCGGTTAGTGCTGCTGCAGCGATGGCTACTCCTATAAGTAATTTCGATAATGTAATTGCTAAAATCATGTTATATATAATTTTGAATTTTCCTTTCTTGTTTGTTCGTTCTAACGCGGTTTGAAGGGCTCTTCTAAAGTATTGTAATTTAGAGGCCGCATAGTTTTTTAAAATCGAATTTCATTAGAAGCATCTCTACAATCGCGGGACATTCACATTCACATTCTAACTCTAATTCTAATTCTAATTCCAACCTGTCCTATCGGCCAGGCAGGTTCTAATCCCTACCCCTCTCCTTCTTCAATCTTTATTAAAGCGAAAACCGCATAGTTGATGATATCTAAATAATTAGCATCCAGTCCCTCTGATATCAGGGTTTTACCTTTGTTGTCCTCAATCTGTTTCACTCGGAGCAACTTCATTAGTATCAAGTCAGTCAACGAGGAGCGTCTCATATCGCGCCAAGCTTCCCCATAATCGTGATTTTTATCCATCATCAGTTGTCGAGCGATGGCAATTTGCTCATTATATAAGGTTGTAGCCTTTTCCTCTCCTAACTCAAACGGATCATTTTCCGTAAGGTTCAACTGAATCAGCGCCATTGCGCTATAATTGATCAAACCGATGTATTCGCTGTCTACCGCTTCCTCTATTTTCTGCTCATCCAACTCCTCAATGCTCCGTATACGGCTAGCCTTGATAAAGAGCTGATCCGTAAGGGAAGTTGTTCTTAAAATGCGCCAAGCCGTACCATAATCCTTGGTCTTTTTGGCAAAAATATCCTTGCACTTCGATACCGCTCTATCGTATTGTTTTAATGTATTTTCCACGTTTTTAAATTTGCGGCAAAGATAGTAAAGTATCAGATAATTACACAGAGGGGGTATTTCTATGCTTTCTGGGACTTATTTCTCAATAAATGATCAATCTTTGGCTTATAGCTCCAGATCTAACAAATGCCAAAAGAATACACCATTGCTACTTTTATTTTCACTTTAACTCTAACTTCTTGCCGCAAGATATAGGCAATAATTGGATGAGGCTGTTAATAGGTTTTGAATGATTGTTAATGAGTCGTTAAGGGAACCTGGTATGTGGTTTGGAGACTGTCTAAAGCCAGTTAGAAACCAAACAGACTTCTTCCTTTTTTAATTTTATTCGAAAGACTTCACACCAACGAGCACAAAAACTATATACCTTAATCAAAACAAAAAAGCTATTGCTTTCAAAGAAAACAATAGCTTTTCACTTTAACAATTCAGTATTTTATTTCCCCAAAACGCTCTACCCCTTAATAGCCCGAACCGCACTACTCTGCACAAAGCCTAGCCCAAGAATAAATATCCCCGCTCCTACCATTTCCATCCATTGTGGCCAGCGACCTGGATTGTCTTTGATGGCGGCATATGTTTTACATGGATCAACTGTCGTGGAGCTTTCTGGATGATCTGGATTGTAAGTAATTTCAATAACGGGTATCTCTAGTTCTTCCTTTTTAGAAATGTTGCCGGTATACTTTTTCCCATTGACATCGTAGTCATATTTGTATTGATACGAAACGGAACTTCCGACTTCCATCTCTGTATATTCATTTTGAATGACGGCCATTACTTTGACACCTTTTTCGCATAAATCCTTTGCGGTTATTTTGGTATTTTCGTTGGTTTTGCCATCATTGATTTTAAACATTTGGCAACCGCCATACATGGTAACGAGACAAAGAATTAAAGGGATAAATCGACTAAGCATAATTGTTTATTTAATTGGTGTAAAAGGTATTTCATAAAGTTTATGTCTTAAGGAAGTAAAAGGTTACTCCGATTTTATCGTTTTTTAGTTTTATTTATTTGGGAGTTCTTAAGCTTTTGAGCATGAAACCATCTATCGCGAATTTGACCATACAAGCCACATAGATGATTTATTTTTAAAGATTGAAAAAGTCCTAGTTTTCGTTTTCTAAAAAAATACGATATACCCATTTTGGACTCCACATCAAGATACGTACCTTTGCAACAATGAAAGACACCTTCCAAACCATCACCACCGACTACTACGGTGAATTTAGAGATCGAGGTAGCAAATTCCTGACCTATGCTTTCCCCGTGACCAACGAGGAAGAATGGCAAACCAGATTAGAAGAAGTCAGAAAACTACACTCCAAAGCCAACCATCATTGCTATGCCTTCCGACTCGGACTTGACAAAAATAACTTCAGAGCAAATGACGATGGCGAACCTTCCGGAACCGCTGGCCGCCCCATACTTGGGCAGATTGATAGTTTTGGCTTGACCAATATTATCGTCATTGTCGTTCGATATTTTGGAGGAACCAAATTGGGAACTTCGGGACTTATCAATGCTTACAAAGAAGGAACCATCGAAGCATTAAAAGATGCCGTCATTGTTGAAAAAGTGGTGGCAGATATCTTTCGACTGACCTTTGACTACGCACTCATGAGTGATGTTATGAATGCGGTTAAAAAGCTAAAACTTGAAATAACGGAACAGGATTTTACAGACGTTGGAAATGTATCTATCGCTATT
>CALGLS010000041.1 GCA_937959375.1 uncultured Saprospiraceae bacterium | reverse complement strand
AAGTCCAAGTGCAGATGAGAGTTCGTTATCCGAAAGATTTTTCAGATAATGTGCTTGGTAAACTTTACTAAAGAAGTTATACAAGGTACCAACCACAACCACCAATGGATTTTTCTTTGGGTTGGAAATAAAGTAATTGATGATACGCTGCGTCTTTAAAATATTACGCTGACCTAATGATTTTTGTAGTTCAAAGACATTATAATCTTTACTGATCCCGATATTGTCTTGCACGTGTTGCGCATTGATGGAGGAACCTGCAGGTAGGTTGATGACTAATTTGTCTAATTCATTAGAAACCTTTGATAGATTCGTTCCAAGATATTCTGCGATGAGTTCAGATGCATCTGGTTCAATATTGAGTTTACGTTCTTTGAGATAGGTTTTGATCCAATCCGCAATTTGGTTGTCGTATAATTTCTTTGATTCAAAAACAACACCTTTACTTTTGAGCGACTTGGCTAGTTTGGTTCGACTGTCAAATTTTTTGTGCTTGTGACAAATGACTAAGACGGTCGTTGGTACAGCATGTTCCACATAAGGTTGTAGATCCTTCAGTGTTTTCATTTCTTGTGCCTCTTTAAGAATCACCACTTGTCGTTCCGCCATCATTGGATATCGAGA
Source organism: uncultured Saprospiraceae bacterium (assembly GCA_937959375.1). GTDB lineage: Bacteria > Bacteroidota > Bacteroidia > Chitinophagales > Saprospiraceae > CALGLS01. The sequence goes on along the minus strand of CALGLS010000041.1, from coordinate 2,590 downwards.
TGCAGTATCTATAATCGTTTTGGCCTCAGCCTCCTTCCCATAAATGATCGTTTGATTAAAAGATCGCTCTGCTTCTGTCAATACATTTTGTTCAATGTACTCAGAGATTTTGTCGATGTAATAAGCCTCATCACCGTGCAGGAGATAAACAGGCTGATACTTCTTTGCTTTAAGATCTTTTAATATGTCTTTGTAGGTCAAGATTGGCTTTATTTATTGTATTGCAAGTTTACGGAAAAAATTGGACTTTCTTTTTAAGGTTTGAAGGAGAGAAGGTCTGAAGGAAAGAAGGTTTGAAGCTTTGAAGGCCCCTACTAACGTAGTACACGATCGCGTGATCCGCATATTGTGCGCCCTTCAAACCTTCAGACCTTTCTTCCTTCAAACCTTAAATCATCTAATCACGAACCAAATCAGCTACCGCCTTAATCCAATTCGGATGATCGTTCAAGCCTTCCACCAATTGCAGTTTTTCACCACCATGCTCTTCAAATAATTCTTGATATTCTTCACTCACTTCAATCGTTGTTTCCAAACAGTCGGCAATGAAAGCAGGACAGAAAACTAGAATTTTCTTTTTACCTTCCTTGGCTAATTTTTCAATCACGTCACTCGTATAAGGTTGCACCCAAGGGTCACGACCAAGACGAGATTGAAAACAAACGGAATAATCTTCTTTTGCTATGTTTAGTTTTTTTACGATGGCTCTAGTTGTGGCTTCACAATGTGCTTTATAACAAGTTTGGTTGGCCTCTGTAATCTCGTTACAACAGCCCTCTTTGAAACAGTGGTTACAAGGATCGCCTTTTGTAATTTGCCTTTCGGGCAAACCATGATAACTGAACATTACGTGATCGTACTCATCCATATTATATTGGCGTCCTCGCTCTGCAAAAACATCTATCATCGGAGGATATTCGTAAAACTGATCAATCAATTTCAGATCAGGCATATTCCAGTACTTACTCAACTGCTTCATGACTTCCTCTTGTACCGAACCTGTAGATGCTGATGCGTATTGTGGAAACAATGGCAAGACGATCAGTCTCGAAACGCGTTGATCCATCAAATTTTTAATCGCTGATTTGATAGAAGGGCTCTGGTAGCGCATCGCTAATTCCACAATATACTCATCTCCCAAATGCTCTTGCACCCCTTCTGATAATCGATAGCCGTACACTTTCAAAGGCGAACCTTCTTCTGTCCACAACTTCTTATACTCTTTGGCTGAAGAGCCAGATCGAATAGGCAATATGATAAATGGCACAATGATATTTCGAACTGGCCAGACATCAATTACTCGTGGGTCAGATAAAAATTGTTTTAAATAACGGTACACAGCAGAACGTGTTGGCGCATCTGGTGTTCCTAAATTGACTAAAAGTACTCCTGTTTTCCCTTTGCTTGGCATAGTTTGAATTTTGGTTTGACAAAACTAAAACAATAATGCGTAAAAAGGGTTTTGGGAGCTTGTAAAATTGGTGTCATAATTAATTGAGTTTGTTTTCCTGCTTTTTGTTTAAATTGCAGGGGAATTGAGTTTGGAGATCGAAGTCGGAAGATCGAAGTCGGAAGTTTCCCACGATCGCATATACACGATCAGTATTCGGACCCCGGAATTTAGTCCGATCTAATTTCTTTTAGCTAGACTAAAGTCCAGAATCCGGCTAATCTTTTTTACTCTTTTTCATATACACGCTAGAAGAGAACTTCGGACTTCGGACTTCCGTCTTCCGTCTCCTCTTTATCTCCAAAATTACCATCAAAATAAATCCCAATTCATGCGTTTCAAGTACACTTTCTTTCTGATGCTTCTTGTCTTTCCTAGTTTTAGTCAGCAACTCTTTCCAGAACCAGGACCTGTTTTTGATGATACAGCAATTCCTAGGATTGATGTGCTTATCGCACCGACAGATTTAGAGACTTTACTTGAAGATGGGAACGAATTTGACAATATCGAATATCCGGTAACTTTCATTTTTAATAATGGAATAAGCTCAGACACCTTAGAACAAGTTGGATTTCGCTTGCGCGGAAACACTTCTAGAACTGCGGAAAAGAAATCGTTTAAACTTTCTTTCAACACCTTTGTGGAAGGTCGGAAGTTTTATAATTTGGAAAAGATGAATATCAATGGTAGCCATAACGATCCGACAAACGCAAGGGTTAAAATAGCTTTGGATTTGGCTACTAAAACTGGTGTTGTTGGTCCACGAGCGAATCACGTAGCCTTGTATATTAACGATTCCTATTTCGGTTTGTATACCAATGTTGAACACATTGATGAGGAGTTTGTTGATTTGCGTTTTGGTGACAACTCAGGAAATTTATACAAATGCCTTTGGCCTGCTCAATTAGATTATTTGGGTAGTAACCCCCAACTTTACAAATTTGAAAATAGTGGCCGTAGAGCCTATGAATTAAAAACAAATCATTACTACGACGACTATAGCGACATCGCTCATTTCATTGATATACTGAACAATACAGCGATTGACGAATTAGCTTGTGAACTTGAGCAGGTATTCAATGTAGATAGCTACCTAAAGGCAGTGGCATATGAAATATTGATTGGCCATTGGGATAATTA
>CALGLS010000040.1 GCA_937959375.1 uncultured Saprospiraceae bacterium | reverse complement strand
TGAAGTTACAGCAGATCAATATGATGAAAACCGTCACTTCTTTTTATCTCATTATAACAGAGCTGTTTTTGAAGAGTCACTAGAAGGTCTGCCACAGATCAATAGTCTTTTTAGAGTAAGTGAAATCCAAGTATGGATTACCAATGATAGAAATGAAACAGTAAACGTTAGAGATATCGTAGCCGTAGCGGATTTGGGTGAGGCAACCCGAATGACAAATAATAACCCACTTTACGGACTACCTCCAACACCAAGGAACCTTGACATTTATAACCGTAATGCACTACCAGGTCGTAATCTTATTACAGATGTAGATGCCAACGACATTCATCGTGATCTTCGTGATAATCCTAGAGCGCGTCAATTAAATAATGCCGTTTCTGTTCTGCAAAACGAATTCCGTTTTGATCAATCAAAAGACTTCGAAAAGATTAGTGCACGCCTTTTGAGCCCTAATGAATATACTGTAAACAACCAACTCGGATTCATTTCCATTAACGTCAACTTACGTCCTGACCAAATTCTAGGTGTTGCTTATACTTATGAATACAATGGTAAGACATTTAAAGTAGGTGAATTTGCAAACGACTCTTATAGTACTCCGGATGGAATAGATAGCTTGCCACCACAGGAAGTAATCTTCGTAAAAATGCTTAAAAGTACAACACCACGAATTGACTTACCAGCATGGGATTTGATGATGAAGAACGTGTACTCTATCGGAGCATTCCAAGTAAGTCAAGAAGATTTTCGATTGGACATCTTGTATGAAGATCCGGGAGGAGGGGAGAAGCGTTTCTTACCTGAGCCTGGTTTGGAAAATAAACCACTACTAAGAATATTTAATCTAGATCGGCTAAATACCCAGGGAGACCCCTTCCCCGATGGGCAGTTTGACTTTGTTCCTGGTGTAACAATAAATCCGCAGAACGGGCGAATTATGTTTCCCGTACTGGAACCCTTTGGTTCGTCATTGGCAAATGGAATTGCTGAAGACAATGTGGATCCAACACTGTATACCTACCAGATGCTCTACGATTCTACCATTACTAGAGCGAGGGAGTATCCCGAATTCAATCGTTTCATAGTGCGGGGTAGCTATAAGTCAAGTGTCTCTTCCGAAATTTCTTTGGGAGCATTTAACTTGCCGCAAGGATCAGTAGTTGTACAAGCAGGTGGAGCAAGATTGGTAGAAGGACGTGATTATGAAATTGATTACAACATTGGTCGGGTAAAGATTTTGAATGAAGCTTACATTAATTCAGGTCAACCGATTAACATCTCCTTCGAAGACAATACACTTTTTGGGTTTCAAACCAAAACACTTTTGGGTCTACGTGCTGATTATGAAATCAGTAAAAACTTAAATATTGGAGGTACCTATATGCACCTCTTCGAACGACCATTTACACAAAAAGTAAACATTGGTGATGACCCAATTAGTAACCGTATATATGGTCTTGATGTCAATTATAGTAAGGACGCTCCTTGGTTAACCAAGATGGTAGATAAAATTCCATTCATAGAAACCAAAGAAGCATCCAGTATCAACTTTATGGCGGAAGCCGCTTTCTTACGCCCTGGTCACGCTAAGGCAATTAACGATAACGACGGTAAAGAAGGTGTCGTTTATATCGATGATTTTGAAGGATCTACTTCAGGATTTACACTAACAACTCCAGTGACTGCTTGGTCCCTAGCCAGTGTGCCTCAAGATGATGCACAAGGGAATAACAATCTTTTTCCTGAATCAAAACTGTTGAATAGTACAGAGTCAGGGGTTAACCGTGCACACATTAGTTGGTACCGAGTAGAAACACAATTGGCAAGTTCAGGTAATAATGTAGATCCTTACACACAGATTATTCCTCAAACTGAGATCTTTCCGAATAGAACCTTGACACCAGGATTAAACAGTCAGGTACAGTCTCTAAATCTTTCTTACTTCCCTTCTGAAAGAGGTGCATATAATTTTGATTTACCTGATGGTGGAACGGATTTCTCTGCTGGTTTGAATAATGCTGGAGATTTAATTGCACCTGAAACAAGATGGGGAGGAATTATGAGAGCTCTTAATACCAATGATTTTGAAGCAGCCAATGTGGAGTATATTGAATTTTGGTTGTTGAATCCCTTTATGAATAAGCCAGGTGGTGCTGCTACCGATGGTGGTGACCTTTATATAGAGCTGGGTAATATTTCAGAAGACTTATTGAGAGATTCTAGAAAGTTCTTTGAAAACGGAATCCCGACAGATGATAACACTGCTGTAGATCAAACGAACTGGGGATACATTCCACGTACACCAGCGATTACAAACGCCTTTGTCAACGATGCAAGTAAAAGAGTTTTACAAGATGTTGGATTTGATGGAGCAGGTGATGATGCGGAAGAGATCGTTTTTTCAGAATATTTTGATGCCATCAACGGATCTAGTTTAACGCCTGACGCAAAGACAACTATTCTCAATGATTTGTCTAATGATAATTTTGTAGATCCTAGAGGTTTTGGAGATAACGATCCTACCCCTGTGTTAGACCGTTATAAAAGGTCAGCAAATCCCGAGGGTAACACGCCAAACCCAGATGGTAACTCTACCGTGCTAGGTAAGCAAACTCCAGATACGGAAGATTTGAATCAGGATAATACCTTGAACGAAACAGAAAGTTATTACCAGTATAAAATTCCAATGGAAATTGGACCTACTGATCCGAATGGTGAGCAGACACTTGCATTAAGTGAATTCATTACGGATGTTCGTCAAGGAGAGCAAAACCGTACTTGGTATCGATTTAAAATCCCATTAGAGCAGAGTACTAAGCGAGTGGGAGGTATCCAAGATTTCCGTTCTATTCGATTTATGCGAATGTATATGCATGGTTTTGAAGACCCAATTACACTTCGTTTTGCATCGCTTGAATTGGTGCGTAACCAATGGAGACGTTACCGACGTCCGGTAACTATATTTAGTGAGCCTGGAAGTGATTTGTTAGCTGGAGATGATAGACTTACTGTTTTTGATGTGAATGCAGTAAACATTGAAGAGAACGCAAGTAAAATTCCTTTTGGGTATGTTTTACCATTAGGTATTCAGCGAGAACAATCGACCAATACAACATTTGATGTTTTAGAAAATGAACAATCATTAGCCATGGAGGTTTGTAAAATGCCACCTCTCTCCGCTAGGGCTATTTATAAAATTATAAATCTGGATATGCGGATTTATGATAAAATGGAAATGTTTGTGCACGCGGAAGCGGATAATGAGATGGGGGATTTGAGTGCTATTCCGGACGGAGACCTGGCGGTATTTATTCGATTAGGTTCTGATTTTGAAAAAAATTATTACGAATACGAATTGCCATTGACCATGTCTACTGATAGTTCACTTCCACCTGATACGGATGAGTACAAAGAAGAAGTATGGAAGGAGACCAATGATTTTAATATCAATTTTGAAGACTTTAAGACGATAAAGGTCGCTCGTAATGATGCGGGATATCCATTGAGTGAACCCTTTGAAGATACCTTTATATCTGAGTCAGGTAAAGAAGTGAAGATTAGAGTAAAAGGTAATCCAAACTTAGGAAATGTAAAAGGAGCCATGATTGGTGTCGTTAACCGTAGTGAAGAAACACACTGTGCTGAGGTATGGGTGAACGAATTGCGTGTAAGCGGAATTGATGAAAGAGGTGGAGCGGCTGCTTTGGCAAGACTTGATTTTAATTTAGCTGACTTTGGTACCGTGACTGCTTCAGGTAGTTTCAGTACAATTGGATGGGGGCAGCTGGAGCAAAAAGCATTGGATCGCCAGCGTGAGCAAATTTATCAGTATGATGTTGCAGGTAACTTTGAGTTAGGTAAGTTCCTTCCGGAAAAATCAGGCATTAGAATTCCAGCTTATGTACAATACTCGAATTCAGTAAGTACACCGGAATTCGATCCATATGATTTGGATATTACTTTGAAAGATAAGTTAGCGAAAGCAGAAACGAATGCAGAACGTGATTCCATTAAAGAACAAGCGATCGATCAAGTAGAGATTAAGAGTTTGAACTTTACCAATGTTCGTAAAGAACGAACCAATAAAAACAAACTACAGTTGCCATGGAATATTGAAAACTTTAGTTTAACCTACGCTTATACCGAAACGAAAAGTCATGATCCGATTGTTGAAAACGATCAATTGAAAACCCATAGTGGTATTCTAAATTATGACTACACCAGACCAACGACTTTCATTACGCCATTTAAGAAGTTGATCAAAAAGGATAAGTATCTAAAACTAATTTCGGAACTAAATTTTAATCCAGCTCCAAATATCTATGGTTTTAGTACAACGATGAATCGTACCTTCCATGAAACGACTTACCGTTTTGTCGGAAATGACCCATTCTTTAATACGTTTTACAACAAGAAATTTACTTGGGATCGAAATTATAATTTAGGTTGGGATATTACCAAAGCATTGAAGTTCAACTTTAACGCACTCAATCGTTCGATCATTGATGAAAAAGAAGAATACTTCACAGATGAAGAAGATCCATTTTATGGAACACGAAGAGCAAGGTCTGAGATCAATGATGACATCTGGAAAAGTATTCAGAGAGGTGGACGAACAAAAGGATACAATCACGGATTTTCTATTGACTATACCTTACCATTGAAGAAAATTCCATTCCTTGATTTCGTAACCGTTAAAGCTGCTTACCAAGCTGATTATAGTTGGGATAACCCCTATGCCTTTGATCCTACTCCTCCAGAAATTGGAGAGTCAAGTTGGGATTCCTTAGGCTATGTTGTCATGAATGGTCAGACACGTCGTCTTAATGGTGATGTCAATTTTGAAACACTTTATAACAAATCGAAATTTCTGAAAAAGATTAACAAGAAATCTAGAGGAGGTTCCAAAAAAGGTAGTAGAAACAGTAGAGGAGGAAAGGATGATGATGGTGGAAAAGGAGGAAGTAAGAAAAATAAGAGAGGAGGTAGTGTTGCAAAAGATGGTGGTCAACGAAAAGGTGGCTCAGATGATAAAGACTCTAAAGATATAGCAAGTGAAGGAGGTGGTAAAAATAGTGGCAAAGGAAGTCTGGGAGGACTAGATAAAGGAGGTGGTACCAAACTTGATCCTGCTGGCGGTGGCGGAAAAGGGCCGAAAAAGAAAAAGAAGAAGAAAGGAGGAGAACCTTCTAAACTAACACGTGCACTGGTGCGACCTTTACTGATGTTGAGAAAAGGACGATTGACTTATAC
>CALGLS010000039.1 GCA_937959375.1 uncultured Saprospiraceae bacterium | reverse complement strand
CCCAAAACAAAAAAATCCCGAACCTCACAAAAGCAAGATTCGGGATTCATTTTTAGCGAAAGCTAAACAATACCGCTAAGCAGAAAAAGAAGTACCGCATCCACAAGTATCTGTAGCATTTGGATTGTTGAATGTGAAGCCACGATTCTCAAGGCCATCGACCCAATCCACTTCCATGCCCATCAAGTAGATAGCATGAGCACGTTGCATCACCACCTTCATTCCTTCTATTTCAAAAGTATCGTCGTCATCTTTTACGACATCAAATCCAAGGATATAACTAAATCCTGAACATCCACCGCCTTTTACACCTACTCGTAGGCCATGCTCTGCTGGTATATTTTGCTCAGCCATGATACGCTTTAGTTGCGTAATAGCACCTTCAGAAAGGCTAATTGGCTGTGTAACTGCTGTTTTTGTCTCACTCATGATTTCTAATAATTTATTTTGATTGGCTCTAATGAAGCCGATTCTACACAAATTTACATAAAAAACTAACGCATTGAAAGTCTTTTAGGTTTAAACCTGACCCTTATTTTTACAAAAAAGGTGTGGCTCACTGCCGATAATGTCGTTATGCAGATGTTCACGAACTATAACCTTTCGAAATTTCTTTCGTAATTTGTTAGAGTTAGCGCTTATTTTTGCGGAAATTTGCCGCTAAATTGAAAGAAACACAATATTTAACTGTTCTGAATCATTTTGTATATCCTCTTCAAAATTAAACTAATTCATATATGCCAGCTTGGTTAGAATTTATTCTCGATCTTTTAAAAATTACGGTCCCTGCAGGGATTGTTGGATTCACTGCTTACTATCTTATTAAGAAGCATCTGGATAATGAATTTCGTATGCGACAGCTTGAACTGAAACAAGCACAACAGGGAACGACAACTCCACTGCGGCTTCAAGCGTACGAACGTTTGTCTCTGTTTTGTGAACGAATCTCTATTCCAAGTTTGATGCTACGTGTCAGAGGAGAGGGGATGACGGCAGCACATCTGCGTATGGCTATGCTGATTTCTATCCAAAAAGAATTTGAACACAACATCACCCAACAAGTATATGTTTCTGATAACCTTTGGAAGATCGTAAAGATTGCCAGAGATGACACCGTCTATATGATCAATAAAGCTTACGCTGAGGTTCCTGACCCAGAAGGTGATAGCCGTGAATATAGCAGCATGCTTTTGGAAGAATCATCGGAGCGTGAGGTGGCTCCGCTTCACAAGGCTTTGGAGGCGGTTAAGCGAGAGGCTGGGATATTGCTGTAGGAATTAGAATTAGAATTAGAATTAGAATTAGAATGTGAATGTGAATGTGAATGCTCGTCTATTGCGGAACTCCTGCGTTAGACGAGCATTCTAATTTCGATTCTAATTCTAATTCTAATTCACACTCACATTTACATCCACCCAAATCAACAAATGATCCGAAGCCTTCTTCTCCTTTACCAAATCGTATAATGGTTCTCCCTCAGCTGGCCAAAAAACGCCAGAGCTAATGACTTTTATCGTTTTAGAGGGAATGACATAGTCTATTCGTTTGCCGAAAAACGAGGTGTCATAGGCTGGGTCACCTTTATCTCCTTTCTTTTGATTGTGTGCTTTACCTCCATTGCTTTTTGGAATCAAAGATCCTGTGGTTGGCATTGGATTGACCAATGGTGATTGGAGCAACTGATCAATGGTACCAGTAGGAGAGTCTCCATCGAGCGGATCTGCGTTTAGGTCGCCCATGATGACGAAATGTTCGCCCGCTTTGAGTCCGCCTTTTTTGTTATTGTCATCGATGAGATAACTTTCGTTAGAGATGTAGTCTTTGAGGAGGCGAATTTCGTCGTAGTTACGTAGACCATTGCGATCTTCTGGTCCGTCAAAGACAGGAGGAGTGGGGTGGGCCAGAATGGTGTGAACGGTTTTTCCATTCGGTAACTGAATTGGAATGTCGATATGGTTTTTTGATGACAATCGAAAATTAGCCCAAGCGTCTAAACTATAATAAGGTGTGTCTGCATCTTTCATAGGTTGACGTGCTCCTGGCATTTTGCGCCAAAGGAATTTTTGATAAGAGCGTATTTGCTGCTCGTCGAGCGGGAACTTCGAAAGTAGTGCAAAGGCATATTGACCTTCATATTTTCCAAATCCGAATGCATCGTTTGGAAGCTCAACTTTTCCATCACCGTTGTAATCAACCTCACTTGCTATCCCAGTATTGGACGGAATCTGAATGAGATAAGGGTAGGTGATGGATTTTTCTCCATGCTGATCAATGCTTAGGTAGTTATTTTGAAAATCCTTTAGTAGTTGACCTGTTTCATCGTAATCAAATTCAAAGAGGCCAAGCACGTCAGGTTTTACATGTTGGATAACAGCCGCTACGTTTTTAATTTGGGTGTCAGTTCCGGATTGTAAATCTTTAGCGAGTTGACCTTGATCGCTTCTGAAAAGGGCAACATTATATGCGGCAAATCGGATGGTTTCGACCTTTTGCAATCTGGTGTCACGTAGTTTGTTACAGGACAAGATGACAAACGGTAGTAGACAGGTGATAAGTGTTTTGTAGGATATTATTTTCATAAAAATTGGTTACTCCTAAGTTAAGATTGATATTGTTTGTTAGATAGGATTAACAAGATTTAACGCTCTTGAAAATAGCAAAGCTTTTTTCAGGAGTGTGAGCTTCAATTATTCTTTTTGAGAATCAAAGAGAATAATAAAATCTGTGTAAATCCATACGGTAAAAGAGCAATCCCTGTCTGATCTGGCTTTAAGCCAGGCAGGCTGAGAATCCTGTCGAAAAACGCGTTTAAGGAAAAAGCATCGTTATCAAAAACGACCAAAATAATTACAAATATTGATTGACCTTGTCGTTTAATTATTTTTGTTTGAAAACTTCCATCTTAAAAGAACATAAAGTTTTATTAAAAAGAGATCAAAAACTTAAGATAATTAACCAAAGGCTTGCCCTTATCTGCCATTTATAGCAACAAAAGGCAAGGATAACTTATAAAAAATAAAAAAGTTACATTTTTTTTAAATTAAATTGAGCCGATAATGCTGAGCTAAATAGCAGTCGTTTTTATAGATAAGGGGCTGTTTCGTATACTTAATAATTTGATTCTCAATAGCGTTCTGTTTTTCATTAATGTTCCACGGTCGAAAGTGCCTTTTTTACATATCACAAGAAAGGATAATTGTGCGTCCTCTATTTAGGTTTCCTTAGTATTTCCATTTTGTAATGCTAATAATTTTCCCCATTTTTGTAGTCCTCGATTAAGAAGGGTAATCAACAAGCTACACAATTAGTTAAGGGTAAATTTAGATGGTCGCTTTTTTGAAAGATCGCTAATTCAATTTTCTCTGACTACTTATACTTTTGAGAACAACACATATCTCGTTTTATATAATAGTTTTAATCTCGTCCAATATCACGTGAGGGTAACCAGTATTGGACTTATAAATAATCTGACGAATGATAAAAGATTGCGTTGCCGTATGGGATAACTGTCTTCAAACAATAGGCAGAAATGTAAATCCTCAAAGTTTCAAAACTTGGTTTGAACCTATTAAGCCCGTAAGGCTTGATAATGACGCATTGACTATTCAGGTACCCAATAAGTTTTTTTATGAATGGTTGGAAGAGCATTACGTGGCGCTCCTCAAAATGACTATCCGTCAGGAACTTGGCGCTGGTGGCCGTTTGGAATATCAAATCCTAATGGCAAACCAATCTGAGAATAATAGCAATAAATACAACGGAGCTAGTAATAATAGCTCTAACGGCAAATCCGGTTCAAAGAAAATTGACAACTTCTCTCCAGGAAGTATTGATTCTGATAGTATCAAAAATCCTTTCATCATTCCTGGTATCAAGAAATTAAAAATAGACTCTCAACTCAATCCGAATTATACATTTGATAACTTCATTGAAGGTGACTGTAATAAGTTAGCTCGTTCTGCTGGTCAGGCTATTGCCAAAAATCCAGGAGGTACTGCTTTCAACCCATTAGTTATTTTTGGTGATGTAGGTTTGGGAAAGACGCATCTTGGTCAAGCGATTGGTAACGATGTATTGGCTAGTGATCCTAGTAAGACGGTTCTTTATGTTTCGTCTGAGAAGTTTACCAACCAAATTATCGACTCAATTCGTAACAATGCGGTGAACGATTTTGTGAACTTCTACCAACTGATCGATGTACTGATCGTAGATGATATTCAATTCCTTGCGAATAAGGTGAAGACACAGGAAATCTTCTTCCACATCTTTAACCAGTTGCACCAAGGCGGAAAGCAAATCATTTTGACTTCTGACCGTGCTCCTAAAGATTTGGATGGAATGGAAGAGCGTTTGATCTCTCGTTTCAAATGGGGATTATCTGCTGACTTACAAGCTCCAGATTTAGAAAC
>CALGLS010000038.1 GCA_937959375.1 uncultured Saprospiraceae bacterium | reverse complement strand
TACATATTCCGACGATACTGACCACCCACCTCATACAAGGCATTAGTGATCTGCCCCAAAGAACAATACTTCGAAGCTTCCATCAGAAAATCAAAAATGTTTTTATTGCTAATCGCAGCATCTTGCAAAATCTTTAAGCGCGCTGCATTACCTGCTTCGTTTGTCTTTTTTAGATTCGTTAGCGTACTGATTTGAGCTTGCTTTTCTTCTTCAGTGGCACGAATGACTTCTTTTGGCAATACTGTTGGAGAACCATCTTTTGAGAGGAAGGTATTCACACCAATTAGTGGCAACTCGCCAGTATGTTTCAAGGTTTCGTAGTACAAACTTTCGTCTTGAATCTTGCTACGCTGATACATCGTTTCCATTGCACCGAGTACACCACCTCTTTCTGTGATGCGATCAAACTCTGTCAATACAGCTTCCTCCACTAAGTCGGTTAACTCATCAATGATAAATGCACCTTGAAGTGGATTTTCGTTTTTGGCTAGACCTAACTCACGATTAATAATCAACTGAATGGCCATGGCACGACGTACCGACTCTTCAGTAGGTGTAGTAATCGCTTCATCGTATGCATTCGTGTGCAGTGAGTTACAATTATCATAAATGGCATACAAAGCTTGGAGCGTTGTACGGATATCGTTGAACGAAATTTCTTGCGCGTGTAGCGAACGACCAGAAGTTTGAATATGGTATTTCAACTTTTGTGAACGTGCATTGGCTTTGTATTTTAATTTCATGGCTTTCGCCCAAATTCGACGAGCTACTCGCCCGATCACAGCATATTCTGGATCTACTCCATTGGAGAAAAAGAAAGATAAGTTTGGTGCAAAATCGTTGATATCCATGCCACGCGAAACATAGTATTCTACAAAAGTAAAACCATTCGCCAAGGTAAATGCCAATTGACTTATGGGGTTCGCACCAGCTTCCGCAATGTGGTATCCAGAAATCGAAACAGAGTAAAAGTTACGAACACCGTGGTTGATAAAGTACTCTTGCACATCACCCATCAAACGCAAAGAAAACTCTGTTGAAAAGATACAAGTATTCTGTGCTTGGTCCTCTTTCAAAATATCAGCTTGCACCGTTCCACGTACTGAAGAAAGTGCTTTTGCTTTAAGTTCGTTATACACCTCAGGTTCCAGAATTTGATCTCCCGTCATTCCTAACAACATCAAACCAAGACCGTCATTTCCTTTTGGAATGTCACCATTATATTTTGGACGTTGCAGACCTTTGTCGTCGTATAGTTCTTTTAGTTTGGCTTCCACCAAATGCTCTAGTTTATTTTCTGTGATGTAGCGCTCACATTGTTGGTCAATGGCAGCATTCATAAAGAAAGCACAAATCGTTGCAGCTGGCCCATTAATGGTCATCGAAACCGAAGTAGTCGGACTACAAAGATCGAAACCTGAGTATAATTTTTTCGCATCATCTAAACAACAAACACTTACACCAGAATTTCCAATCTTGCCATAGATATCAGGTCGCAAATCTGGATCTTCACCATAAAGCGTCACCGAATCGAAGGCCGTTGACAAACGATTTGCTGGCATGTCTAATGAGACATAATGGAATCGGCGGTTCGTTCTTTCTGGATCACCTTCTCCAGCAAACATTCTGGTTGGGTCCTCCCCTTTTCGTTTAAACGGAAACACACCTGCCGTAAATGGAAATTCACCCGGCACATTTTCTTGTAAAGACCAACGCAGTATTTCGCCCCAGTCTTTAAAGCGTGGTAAACAAACACGTGGAATTCTAGAATGCGATAATGACTTGGTGAAAGTTGGTACACGAATTTCTCTGTTCCGCACCTTATAAACAAATTCATCCGCAGCATAAGCTTCACGCTTCGCCTCCCAGCCATCAATAATACGCTTAGCAGAACCATCTAAATCCAACTCTAAATCATCGTATGTTTTTTGAAGGCTAGTCAACATGGTTTCCTTATCTGCTTGCTCGCTTTTTTCAATAAGCGCCATGGTTTGTTTCAAACCAAAAAGCTGTCGAGCAATCTCACATTGTCTGTCCACCCAACGGTCGTACTGGCGATTATTTTCTGATATCTCAGAAAGGTAACGTGTACGTTCTGGTGGAATGATATAAATTTTTTCGCTGGTTCCTTTTTCTAAATCGAAAGACGACTCTAATTTTGCATCTGTTTTTTCATCAATTAGATCAACGATGTTTCTGTACAAGGTATTCATCCCTGGATCATTGAATTGAGAGGCAATGGTTCCAAAGACAGGAAGTGATTCAGCTGGTGTTTCCCACAATTGATGGTTGCGTTGAAATTGCTTTTTCACATCACGGAGTGCATCGAGTGCTCCACGTTTGTCAAACTTATTAATCGCAATAATGTCTGCGAAGTCGAGCATGTCAATTTTTTCTAATTGCGTTGCTGCTCCATACTCTGGCGTCATCACATAAAGTGAAACATCGGAGTGATCTACAATCTCGGTATCTGACTGTCCGATTCCGGATGTCTCCAAAATGATTAAATCAAAATCAGCGCCTTTCAGTATATCAACAGCAGCCTGCACGTGTTTAGACAAAGCAAGGTTTGACTGACGAGTTGCAAGCGAACGCATGTAAACGCGATCTTTGTTGATGGCATTCATACGGATTCGATCTCCGAGTAAAGCACCACCTGTCTTACGTTTAGATGGATCTACAGAAATAATCGCAATCGTCTTATCTTCAAAATCCATCAAGAATCTTCGAACCAATTCGTCTACCAATGATGATTTTCCGGCACCACCGGTACCCGTGATTCCAAGAACGGGAATAGGTTTGTTTACAATTTCTTTGCGAAGGGTGTTTAACCACTTTTCATTTTCCTCTGGATAATTTTCAACAGCTGTAATCATTCTCGCAATTGCCCCCGGATTCTTTTCGCTGATCTTTTTTATTTCGCCGTTTAAGTTTTGACCAATTGGGAAATCGCACTGTTCTAGTACGTTGTTGATCATACCTTGCAGGCCCATTTTACGACCATCATCTGGCGCGTAAATTCGAGTAATTCCGTATTGATGTAAATCTTCAATTTCTGTAGGAAGAATGGTTCCTCCACCTCCACCAAAAATTTTGATGTGGCCAGCACCTCGCTCTTTTAGCAAGTCGTACATGTACTTGAAAAATTCATTGTGCCCACCTTGATAAGAGGTAATGGCAATTCCTTGCACATCTTCCTGTATGGCCGTGTTCACAATTTCAAATACAGAACGGTTGTGTCCTAGGTGGATGATCTCTGCCCCGGAACTTTGCATAATTCGGCGCATGATATTAATCGCTGCGTCATGTCCATCAAACAGAGATGCTGCAGTTACTAATCTTACTTTATTCTTTGGCTGGTATGGTGCAATTTTTTCCATTCTTCTCCGCTTTTAAATTTTGTACAAAAATACGAAAATTTGGGCCTCAAAGAGAAAAATTATCAATGGCAGTTAAAGTTTCAATTACAATGTTCTTTGGCGACAATTAATTCTTGATACCTCCCCCTTTCCTAACTCACTGGTACTTGATATCTATTCGTGTATCGCCTCTAGAAATTCACTCAACATCATAGCAGTGGCTCCCCAAACAACCTTTCCTCCTACGTTGAAATAAGGGACCTCCTTGAGCGTAATTCTTTCAGAAATTTTAATATTGGTCAATTGCCTAGTCTTTTCATCTTGCAAAACAGAAAGCGGGACCTCTATGATGGCCTGTACCTCACTTTCCTGAAGTTCAAAATTAGGTCTTTCGTTGGTGTAAGCCACAAAAGGATAAACTTTAAAATTACTCACTGGAATGTATAGATCTGTTAATGCTCCTAACAAGGTAATTTTTGAAGGATCTGCTCCTATTTCTTCTTGTGCTTCACGAATAGCCGTAGCCGATAAAGATGCATCGTTCTCTTCTTGTTGGCCACCGGGGAAACTGATTTGACCACCATGTCGATCGTTTGGATTATGAGAAGTTCGCTGAATTAGAACTAGATGCCATTCTTCTTTTTTTGGATAAAGCAAAACGAGGATGCAGGCAATTCGAGCATTTTCAGGAATGATTTGCTCTTTGCGACGAACGACGTGAGACATTTTGAATTGTGCCAATCTACCTGGCAGTGGTTGTTTTATCGTGGGGATTGTAAGCTTATTCATTATGGTGTCAATTGCTTAAACTCAATAGAAATTTGATTTTAAATTTTTCTATCTGTTCTATTAACAGTAAAAACGGAGAAAGGGTTTTTGGCGGAACCAAAAACCCTTTCTATATGAAAACTGATATAAGATCAGTAATTATTTATTAGCAACGGCTAGGTACTTTTCGAGCGCCATCGTCATTGAAGTAATTTGCGGTGCAGGTGCCATGATATTTGGCGTAAGCCCTAATTCTTCAACGGCTGTGATAGTAGTCTTTCCGTAAACCGCTATACGAGTATCGTTTTGTTTGAAATCAGGAAAGTTTTCAAGTAATGACTTCAATCCAAGTGGACTAAAGAATACTAATACATCGTAGAAAACATCGCTCAAATCAGAGAGATCGCTACTAACGGTCTGATACATCATAGCATCCTTCCAGTCAAAACCGTTCTCAGTCAAAAACTTTGAAACGGATTGGCTACCAAGATTAGAACAGGGTAGTAAGAATTTCTCCTTATCCTTGTGCTTAATCAAAGCTGGTTTCAAATCCTCAATGGTTCGTTTTCCAGTAAAAACTTTACGCTTTCGGTAAACGATGAATTTTTGAAGATAGTTAGAAATAGCTTCTGACTTACAGAAGTACTTGGTATCCTGCGACATCTTGATGCGCATCTCTTCACACATACGGAAGAAATGATCAATTGAATTTTTGCTAGTAAATATAATAGCAGAAAATTCATCAGGCTTAATTCTCGTTTTTCTAAACTCCTTATTTCCTACCCCTTCCACGTGGATGAACGGCCTCCAATCTATTTGTAGATTGTACTTCGTTTCCAGCTCGTAGTAAGGTGATCTTTCGGGCTTAGGCTGAGAAACTAATATTGTCTTTATTTTCTTGTAGGATTCTCCCACAGCTTCACTATTATTTGACGGCATTCAAAAGAATTTTGAAAAAAACCATTAATTGACTGTTTGTTACCCCTGAACTAGAACCCACTTTGCTAATAACACAGCAGGGGCGATTTCGGCAGTGCAAAGGTACATAAAAAAATGAAATGTATGTAGCGAAATATAACTCCCTGCAATAATAAGTCCCCGAATAGCTCTATAGGCATAGACTCCAAAGATCAATGCAATGGTTGCATAAATGAGGACTCTTGCTAGCTCAGGATCAGTAAAGGCAATCAATAAATTGAATGGCACCAAGGCTAATCCCAAGATTATGCTAAATACGACAATAGTAAAACTATACTGTCGAACTTCTTTACTTAGAGGAAAAACAGCCCCGATCAGCATTAATAATAGATGTTTGAATAAAAAAGCCATAATCACGCCTCCCAGACAAATCATGTAACTCCAAAACGGAGAAGCAGTGATATACCAACCAAAATGCCTTGCTACCAAAAACACAAATATGCTCAGATTGATAAAAAACAAGATGTAAAACACCATATAATGAGGTGAAACAATTCGCCCCTGATCCCTATGTACCATTTTAAGGAAGTTCTCATTGATAAATGAGCGATAGGATTTTTCTATAATAGAGTTGTAAAGTGTTAATAAGAAAGTCATAACGATGAGCATAATCGTTATCAACCAAAAGACGAAGCTACTTGAATGCTTCTGTGGCCGCTTCTTTTTCTTTGTTGTTTTACTTGGAGAAGTAGTCGGTGTTATGGAAGTCCGCTTCTCAGGAGTTACTACCTCAGTTTCGATTCGTTCAATATCAAAAGGATTTCCTGCATTGACAGGAGCTTGCCGGTTCACCTCTCCTTTTTCAAGACGATGTTCTAGGTCAAAGGGATTTGTCCCTTCCTGAGCATTCAGAAAGTGAAAAGTGCTTAGTAGCAAAAAAAGAAAGGTCAATATAATTGCTTTACCTCTAACCATAGTATTTATGCAAAAATAGGCTTTGAGCAGTGGAATCTATGATTTTTAGGTCTTTTTTTTGATGAGGTGCATCACCAAGCATCTGTATAATAAAAAAGGACAGTTTCTATTGTAGAAACTGCCCTGCATAATTCTCAGGTAAAATCCTTAATTTATTTTATAACTTATCAGGCTCCGCAGTCACAGCTGCTTCATCTTTCTTTTCAACATTACCTTTTAGCTTTAGCAGAATTGGTTGATCACTCAAGGTTGTATACACCTTAACCGTTTTAGTAAAAGGACCAGCCTTCTTTGCATTGTAAGTTGCCTTAATCGTTGAAGATTCTCCAGGCATGATTGGCTCATCGTTATAAGCGGGTACGGTGCACCCACAGGTTTTCTTTACATCTGTGATGATGAGAGGTTGTTTTCCTTCGTTGGTCAAAACGAATTCTGCTGTTGCTGGTACGTTCTGTTCAATAGAACCGAACTCATAAATTTCCGTACTCCAAGAGATAAGGGCTTCCGCATTAGGAACGCTTGCAGCAACTGCATTCTGGGCATTCACTGCTCCGAAGCTCAATAGAAATAATCCGAATAAAAATGTGCTAATGGTTTTCATAAATAAAAAATTTTGTTGTTAAAAAATAATTGTTGTTCAATAGCCAATCGTAAACCTCTCGAGATAATAAAACTTACAATGACTTCGCTTTATGATACAAATATAGAGTGCACGATCCCATATCGCTGTTAATGAATTTTCAATAATTGTTAATGGCTTGTTAACTATATTTCTTATCATCGTATAAGAGTGTATATTGGAGAACCGATCGAAAGAGGTATGCTTAAGTAGATGCTTGGTATTTTTAATCTTGAATTGACTAATGGACAATAACGCAGTAAGGCGAGTCGTGATATTTGGAGCAATGGCCATCATGGGCATCATAGCGATGCAAGCTTATTGGGTGACGAGTACATGGAATATTAATGAAAAAGAATTTGACGATAAAGTAAACTTGGTATTACTCAACGTTGCAAAAAAATTAGTCAAACTAAAAGGGAGTACACTTCCGCTTGACATCGTTAAAAGACAATCCTCTAACTATTATATCGTTAATCTTGAGATTGAAATTGATGCCAATGAATTAGAATACTTTCTACACAGTCAGTTTCAAGAAATTGGATTGAACGCAAATTATGAATACGGAATTCATGACTGCTCAAGTAACAAAATGGTTTATGGCAAATACATTAAATTCTCAGAAGAGCGGAGGGATGTAAAATTAGGAGAGCTTCCCAAATACGAAGAGTTCACTTATTACTTTGGAGTAAAATTTCCAGATCGATCAGGGTTCCTTTTAGGAAAAATACAATTGGCTGTTTTCTTATCACTTATATTATTTGTAACCGTTTTGTTCTTTTTATATTCGATGTATGTCATACTTCGGCAACGGCGTTTGTCTGAGATGCAAAAAGATTTCATCAATAATATGACGCACGAATTCAAGACCCCTATTTCTACCATAAAGATATCTTCTGATGTCTTTCTAAAAGATCCAAACATTCAAAAAGATTCACGGTTAATGCGCTACGCTCAAATCATCAAGGAGCAAAATCAACGTCTTAACAATCAGGTAGAGAAAGTACTACAGTTGGCTAAGATTGAACAAAATAGTTTTGAACTAAACAAAGAATACATCAATCTTCATCTACTGTTACAATCCGTTGTAGAAAGTGCAAGAGTTAACGGCGACTTCTCTGGCGACATCATTCAAGAAAACCTCAACGCCTTCAACGCTACTGTTTTTGCTGACAAGCTACACCTTAACAATATTCTTCACAGCTTATTAGACAATGCAATTAAATATTGTAAAGACAAACCATCCATAACGATTTCTACTAAGGATCTAAATCGCGGAAGACAGGTTGAACTAAAAATCGAGGATCAAGGAATCGGTATCAACAAAGAACACTTACCTAAAATTTTCAAAAAATTCTATCGTGTTCCTACCGGAAATGTACACAATGTGAAAGGTTTTGGACTCGGACTTTATTATGTAAAAAGTGTTTGTGATGCTCATGACTGGAAAATAAACATTGACAGTGAAGAGGGAAAAGGCACGACAATAACAATTATCTTGAGAACGAATGTGTAGCGTTGATTGAAAGGTTTGAAGGAATGGAAACTTAGAAGGCTCCTTAAAATCTTAACACCTTGCAAGTCAGAATTTACTATATTCACGAAACGACAATAAAAAAAATATGAAAGCCCACTTACTGTACGTAGAAGATGACGAAAGCCTCAGTTTTGTAACCCGCGACAATCTCGAATTGCAAGGATACCAAATCACCTACTGTGAAGATGGAAAAAAAGCGATGGAGGTTATAAAGGAACAATCATTTGACCTGTGTATTCTCGACGTGATGCTTCCTGAAGTGGATGGCTTTACCATTGCAAAAGAGATTCGAAAAACAAATACCGAAGTGCCTATTATTTTCTTGACGGCACGTTCTCTCAAAGAGGATCGCATACAAGGTTTGAAACTAGGTGGAGACGATTACCTCACCAAACCTTTTAGCATAGAAGAATTGATTCTAAAAATTGAAGTGTTTTTGCGTCGAAGCAAAATCGTAAATACTGTTGAACAAAATAATTTCAAAGTTGGTCAATACGAATTTGATTATAAAAACCTAATCCTTCAAATGGGTGACAACACTAAGTCGCTCACTCAAAAGGAAGCCGACCTACTCTACTTGTTTCTTCAAAACAAAAACGAAGTCATGAAGCGCTCCGATATTCTGGAAAAAATTTGGGGTGAAGACGATTATTTTATGGGACGAAGTTTGGATGTTTTTATTTCCCGTTTACGAAAGTATTTAAAAGGAGACGATGCTTTGAAAATTGAGAATATTCATGGTGTTGGTTTTCGGTTGAAGGTGTGAGGGGGAGTCCGAAGTCCAGGACTGTTAAGTTCTGCCGAAATTTACTGACGACAGTCCTGAGTCAAAATTAAAGTTAAAATCAAAATTTCGCTCAGTACGCGGGTTTTAATTTGCTCAATCAACTAAGAGTATGTTTAAATTAGAACTTAACAAATCTGTCCGAAGACGGAAGTGGGAAGTGGGATCCTTCGACTTTGCTCAGGATAACAAAGTATGTCATTAGTCCAATGATAAATTCAAGAGACCGAACAAAAAAGCCCGCTAACAATTACGCTAGCGGGCTTTTTATTCTAATTCTAATTTCGATTCACATTCTAATTCTAAATGTGCAAAGGTCGGTCAGCCGTAGCAGCCAAACACGCTTCCTTAAAGGCTTCCGTGTAAGTCGGATGTGCATGCGACATACGCGAAGCATCCTCAGCTGAAGCTCGGAATTCCATCAAAGCAACTCCTTCAGCAATCATATCTGCAGCTCTCGCTCCTACGATGTGAACACCTAAAATTTCATCTGTTTCTTTATGAGCCAACACTTTTACCATCCCTTCAATATCTGTGCTCGCTCGTGCTCGACCCAATGCTTTGAAAGGAAACTTACCTGACTTGTAAGGTACACCAGCTTCTTTCAATTGACCTTCTGTTTTGCCCACTGCTGCAACTTCTGGCCAAGTGTAAACAACTCCAGGAATCAGATTATAATCAATGTGTGGCTTTTGACCAGCAATCAATTCTGCTACCATCGTACCTTCCTCTTCAGCTTTGTGTGCCAACATCATTCCTTTCACAACATCACCGATCGCGTAGATACCTGGTACGTTTGTTTCCAAATGCCCATTGACTTCAACGCGACCACGATCATCTACTTTAACGCCAGCATTTTCAAGACCAAGATTATCAGTATATGGCTTTCGTCCAATTGCGATAAGGCAGTAGTCTGCTTTTAGTTCGAAGGTTTCCTCTGAATCTCTTTTTTGCACCCCAACCGTTACACCTTTAGCAGTTCCTTTTACAGTGGTTACTTTGTGTTTGGTATGGAATTTCATACCTATTTTTTTGAGGGCACGTTGTAATTCTTTACTGCAATCTTTATCCATTGAGGCAATGATCCGATCTGCAAATTCAACTACTTCTACTTCTGTTCCCAATCGCGCAAATACAGATCCGAGTTCTAAACCGATTACTCCCCCACCGATCACCACCATTCGCTTTGGTACCTTATCGATGTTCAATGCCTCTGTAGAAGTAATCACACGTTTTTTATCGTAGTTAAATGAGGCAGGTGCAATTGGTTTTGATCCAGTTGCAATGATCGTTTTATCCGTTTCTATTTCTTGCGTTTTTCCGTCATCTCCTGCAATGCTAATTTTGTTGGCAGTTACAAAAGATCCATGTCCGTGATAAACATCAATTTTATTTTTCTTCATTAAGAAGTCTATCCCCTTACAAGTCTGATCAACCACTTCGTTTTTGCGCTTAATCATCTGCTTCATGTTCACTTTCAAACCAGTGAGGTCAATACCATGATCTTTAAATTTTTCATGCGCATTGTGGTAATGCTCGGATGAATCCAAAAGTGCTTTTGAAGGGATGCAACCTACATTGAGGCAGGTACCTCCTAAGGTGTTGTATCGTTCGATAATGGCTGTTTTTAATCCCAACTGTGCAGCTCTGATAGCTGCCACATAGCCTCCTGGGCCTGATCCAATTACGGTTAAATCGTATTTCATAAATACTAGTTGTTATTATTGTTGTTATTGTTGTTGCTCCCAGGGTTGCTGCCACCGTTCCCACTGTTTCCTCCTCCGCTGTCACCACTTCCGGTATTACCACCAGGATTATTACCGCCTGATTTCTTGTTGCGGTTACGGTTTCTATTTCGGTTACGGTTGCGGTTTTTAGAGGGCTTATTTTGAGGCCCCTTTTCTCCGTCTTTCTTTTCTTTCTGTTTATTATTCCCGCTGTTCGTAGGTTTTTTATCTCCTTTTGGTTTGTTTGGTTTTCGCTTTTCGCTTTTAGGTTTATCAGACTTTGGTTTGTCAGATTTCGGCTTATCAGATTTCGGTTTTCTATCGTTTCCTCTGTTATCCGGACGTCGATTCTTATTGCGGTTTTTATTTCTATTTCTTTTCTTCTTCTTTCTTTTTTCTGCAGGCAATTCAACCACTCCAGTCAAGTCATCATCAAAATCGATTTCTGGTTCGCCATCTCCTCCCATGAAGATAGACAAATCAACTAAGTCAGCAGGCAACTCACCGTTTTTGTTCATCGCCTTTATCTCCTTCACTTTTTCAACACTCAGCGGATAAAACTTACCTCGATTCCCTTTATCCATATAAGCAAAGTACATGATACCTTTGAATATATCGGTTTTCACCAAAACAGCTTGACCTACTTCCGTCTTTAGCTTATCTGCATTTTTAGGAAACTTTTTCAAAGCATCCATGTAGCTATCTAACTCGTAGTTCAGACAACATTTTAAACGTCCACACTGTCCAGAAAGTTTAGTTTGATTGATGGCTAAATTTTGATACCGCGCAGCAGCTGTAGATACTGATTTAAAATCAGACAACCAGGTGGAGCAACACAGCTCACGACCACAAGAACCAATACCTCCAATCCGAGCAGATTCCTGACGTGCACCGATCTGGCGCATTTCAATTTTCACTTTAAATTCTTTTGCAAAATGGCGAATCAATTCACGGAAGTCAATTCGGCCATCAGCCGTATAAAAGAAAGTTGCCTTTCGTTTATCTCCCTGAAATTCAACATCACCTAGCTTCATTTCCAAATCAAGTGTTCGAGCGATTGCACGTGCTCGGATCAATACTCTTTTTTCTGACTGACGAGCTTCATTCAACTTATCCAAATCTCTGCTATTGGCACGTCGAATAACTTTAAGTTGCACACTCTTTAAATCCGCTTTCTTTTTCTTCATCTGCATGCGAACCAGTTCGCCAGACAATGAAATTTTTCCGACATCATAACCACCTCCTGATTCCACAACGACCATATCTCCGGTTACTGTTTGTGTAAACGGTGGGTTGATTAAAAATTGTTTTCGGGAGCCGCTACTAAATGAAACTTCAACAACATCAAAGGGATCTACATCCCGAATATCTTTGGTTGACAACCAGTCGTAAGTATTCATTCGGTTGCAACCTCCTGTGGCACAACCTCCGCCGCTGTTGCAGCCTCCTGGTTTGCCATCTGTACTAGTTCCACAATTTCCACAAGCCATAAAATATATT
>CALGLS010000037.1 GCA_937959375.1 uncultured Saprospiraceae bacterium | reverse complement strand
TTGAAAAATTTTGAATCGTTGAGTTCTGAATTTTGAATCGTTGATTTTGCCTTCCACCGTGTAAAATACCATAAATTTTAACCATTAATCGAATGCCAATGTTCAGGGGAAAATCAAAATTCAGAAATCAATGATTCATTATTACCTTCCTTTAATGCCAAGTAAACAATTACAATAGACTTATGTATACACAGTAGACTTAACGCCAGATCAGACAGGATTAAAAGCACAATCACTTTTTCAAAACCTTAGCACTGTAATAAACTTGATTTGCTTTATCACTAAGTTTTATAAAATACATCGCTGACTGCCAATTTGAAACATCTACTTCAATTAGGCCTCCCACTTGTCCAGATATATTTTTCTTAGTCCACAACTCCTTTCCGTTAATATCGTAAATGGAACAACTCCAATTACTAGCAATAACTGGTATTTCTAAAAATAACTTTTCGTAGACGGGATTTGGGTAAACGAGTATAGAATTAAAGTCATCCAATTCTTCGGTTGAGGTATAAGAACAATCAACGTTTGAAAAATTAACTAAACCAATTTCACTATCCTCATAGCATCTCACATCGCCTTCTATGAAGCCTCCATCAGCCATCCAATCGAATGGCCCTGGTAGCAAACCATAATCAAAACCTATTCGTTCAATAATTCTTTTATGTTGCTCAAAAATAAAAGTATCCGATTCAATAACTTTGTAAGAAACCAAGCGAACATGTTGAACGCGCAAAGAATCCTCATTGTCTATATTGATAAACGAAATAGAATCAACAATACAGTTCATGCTATCTGGAAACTGATATCCCATCGTTTTTTCAACCAAAAACGTATCAGTTGGCATTGCGCTTTGTACTATGATTAAATCAAATTTATCATTTGACTCATCGTAATGAAAAATAGAATCTGAACTTTGATAGAAGTAATAATTACCAATATCTCCAAAACGTGTATAAAAGTCTTTATACAAGATTCGACAGGTCTTGTCATTAATCACCGTATCTCCAACTCCCTCAAACGTCACTAGTTCCGTTGAATTTGACAACCATGCCGTTGCAGGAAAATACCATTTCGCACCAAGCGGCGCAAACTCTTGAGCAGATGATGTAGTTGACAAAACTAACGAAAGGAGTACCAATACGGTTAAGGTTTTATAATCCATCTTCATGATTTTTTTCATTACACGATCTTTATTTCATTGCAACTCCACGAACCTGCATACCTAATGTTACCAAATAAAAACAGTCCTCCAAAATTACGCAACCAAGTATCCAGTTTATGTCATCCTAAAGGCATTTCTCATCAACCCCGCAACAAACAAAGCCCCAACTCCACCAAAGAAAAAACAACAGGTCCTTCACCCAAATATTCACCATCTACCTCAACCATCACCGCCCCTTGCTCAACAGAATCCACCCGTATCGACCTAGCAAAGTGTTCCGTCACCTGATCATGCTTCGCTAAGGTGCCTGCAAAAATATTGGACGTATACAGAAGCACATCCAACTTACTAACCCGTCGTGCAATTGTCAAA
The DNA here is from genome assembly GCA_937959375.1 of uncultured Saprospiraceae bacterium. GTDB lineage: Bacteria > Bacteroidota > Bacteroidia > Chitinophagales > Saprospiraceae > CALGLS01. The sequence goes on along the minus strand of CALGLS010000037.1, from coordinate 3,431 downwards.
GCAAATTGACCGTCATCGGGAACAGCATGTGGGACAAATTGCATACCACCTCCCGAGTAGCGACAGACTCCAATGTTAATGGTGTAAAAGGCATCTTCTACAATCTCACCATCAAATTCTATTTTTGCTTTTTTGAGTTGGTACTTAAAGAGATAAACCAAGACCAACCAGATATAATAAATGGCAGGTAAAATCTTTGGTGCCTTTTCAGCTTTAACTTTTGTTATATAAGCATCGTAAGCGAGACCGGCTACATTGGCAAAGTAGCGTTGATATTGCTTTCCGTCTTTGTGGTAGCTGACTAGACCGATGTCTTGTTGTACGAGTTGAGCAGTAGCGATCTTTGGAATCCACTTTTTGTATGACTTCGGAATGCCGTGGGTTTTGATCCAATCGTTTCCTGTACCTACGGGGATGAGTGTGTATATGATATCTATGGAAGGGATTTCTTGCTGTTGCAAAATACCGTTGATGACCTCGTTATTGGTTCCATCACCACCAATGGCCATGATTTGGCGAAAGCCTTTTTGAATACCTATTGCGACAAGTTCAATAGCATGTTGATGATATGCCGTTTCTACTAAAGTAAAGGTGAAATTATTTTCTTTTAACAATCGCTTGATCTCACTAGCGGCCTTTCCTGCTTTGCCGTTACCAGCTGCGGGATTTAGGATGATCCACCAAGGAGAAGTGTTGTATGATACTTTTTTGGTCATAGTTGTTTGATGGAGGTTTTTGAGGACGGAAGACCGAAGTCCGAATCTACCTAGTCGGTAGACAGAGTTTCCCTCTATCGCGTTCTACGGTCGAGGGAAACTTCGGTCTTCCGTCTTCGGACTTCCATCTCCCTCCCATTTCCTCTTCTAACCCACTATTTTATCGAAAATAAAGGACAGTACATATTAAAACAGCTCTTTTTTCAGATATTTGGTCTAACATTGTGTGACAAACCAACTGTTTGATTGTTAGAGGTGGGAAGTGGAAGATCACTCAACCGCGATCTCCGCGTCAGAAGGCAACTTCCCACTTCCTACTAATAAAACCCACACTCCCGATTGAAATTGAAGATATGAGTAGTATACTAAGACTGGAAAACGTAACGAAAACATATGACAAGCACACCGCTGTCAATAACGTAAGTTTCGAAATCCCCAAAGGCTGTATTTTTGGATTGCTTGGACCCAACGGGGCAGGCAAGACTTCCTTGATTCGAATCATCACCTCCATCACCCGTGCGGATCAGGGTACGGTTTACCTCGATGGCGAAAAACTGAATTCCAAACATCCTTACCAAATTGGCTATATGCCAGAAGAACGTGGCCTTTACAAAAAGATGAAGACGGGAGAACATATCATGTACCTCGCCCAACTTCGTGGTCTTTCAAAAAAGAAGGCACGTAATGAAATCAATTATTGGTTTGAAAAATTTGACATCGAAAGTTGGTGGGATAAAAGAGTAGAAGAACTATCAAAAGGGATGCAGCAAAAAATTCAATTCATTTCTACTGTCATCCATCGTCCAAAATTATTAATCTTGGATGAACCCTTCTCGGGCCTCGACCCACTCAACACTAATCTAATCAAAGACGAAATTGCAGAACTTAAAGCCAATGGCACCAGCATCGTTTTTTCGACACATCGAATGGAACAAGTTGAAGAGATTTGCGAAAAAATCGTTTTGATCAATCAAGGAAAAAATGTTCTCGAAGGTTCTGTCAAAGAGGTCAAAAGCCAATTCAAAGAAAATCTTTTCCAAATAGAATACGAAGGTACTTTGCCTGCTCACATAAACGACAAATTCCAATTACTCAAGGTCAAAGAAAATAAAATCGTTGTCAAACTTGACGCTGAAACAAAATCTAATGAGTTACTAATGTACCTTTTACAAGAAGGTGTTTATGTACATGCATTTAATGAAATACTGCCTAGTTTGAATGAGATTTTTATTCGGCAGGTTGGAGGAGAAAAAGACCGAAGTCCGAAGTCCGAAGACGGAAGTTTTCCGCGACCGTAGAACGCGACAGAAGAGAACTTCCGACTTCGGTCTTCCGTCTCCGGTCTTTATTTTTTTTCAAAAAAATAAAACAATGAACAAACTCTGGTTAATCATAAAAAGAGAATATTTAACTCGCGTAAAAAAGCGATCCTTTATTATTGCAACGGTACTCACGCCATTGGCCTTTGCATTGTTTTTTGTAGTAATAGGTTTCATCTTTGCTTATGATAGTGATGAAAGCTTGCGCGTTGCATTTGTAGATCCAGGTCAAATACTTGATCCCAAAAAAGGTTTAAAATCTGAGCGAGACAATTCCTTGCATTTTGTGCGAAGAACGGAGTCTCTTGATATTTTAAAGCAACAGGTAACCGAAGGAAAATATGATGGAATTCTTGTTTTGCCAACCGTCAATGATGTGTACAAAACAAAGGATGTCATTTATTATTATTCCGACAAACAAGTCAGCCTCAATGCCAATCTTGCCATTACCAATCGCGTCAGTAAAGTGGTTCGAGATTACAAAATCAGAAAACTAAACCTCAATAAAAAAGAACTAGATGCGCTTAAATCAGATTTGGTTTTTGATCCTGTTCCAATCTCTTCCGACAAGCAGGATGAGAGTTCCAATGCGAGTATAGTTGCAGTAGGAATCGGTGGATTTATGGGGGTAATTATGTACATGACCGTTTTTATTTATGGTATGATGGTGATGCGTTCTGTCATGGAAGAAAAAACGAGTCGCATTGTTGAAGTCATGATTTCTACAGTCAAACCATTTCAGTTAATGATGGGAAAAATAATTGGCGTAGGAGCAGTAGGTTTGACGCAGGTTTTAATTTGGGCCATCATCCTTCCCATTACGCTTATCATCATTCAACTCATCTTTGGCTTTGATCCCCAGGCCATGCAAGATGCTTCGCCCTCTGGTGCAATGGCTCCCGACGTAGATGAGATGCAGTATATGCTAGCGGACGTTACCAATGAGTTAGCTTCGCAAAATTGGATGCTCATTATTCCTCTTTTTATCTTTTATTTTCTAGGTGGTTACTTCTTGTATGCTTCTATGTTTGCAGCAGTAGGTTCTGCCATGGGAGATGATTTGGGAGAAGGTCAAGCCTTAACAATTCCAATTACCATTCCTGTCGTCTTGGCCTTTTACATCATGTTTGCAGCGGTACAAGCTCCGCATAGTAAACTTGCCGTTTGGTCTTCTATGTTTCCATTGTTTTCACCAATCGTGATGCCAGCTCGACTGGCCTTTGATCCGCCTATGTGGCAAATTATTTTATCGGCATCGATACTAGCTGCTACTTCAATATTTTTCGTTTGGTTATCCGCCAGGATATATCGAGTGGGTATTTTGATGTATGGTAAGAAGGTTTCTTTTCGGGAGTTGGGTCGTTGGATTTTTTATCGGGATTGAGGATGAGACCGC
>CALGLS010000036.1 GCA_937959375.1 uncultured Saprospiraceae bacterium | reverse complement strand
TTACTTAGTCCAGCTGAGGTTCCTGAACCTGAACCTACAAGTGTCCAAGCGCCAGGATTCGTTTCATTGCCAGCAAAACCGCCAGCCACCGTGTAAAAATCTAAGGTAAATGCAGTACCCGCTCCAGAAGAAGAATTAACATCAAAACCGGTGATGTCAAGATCTGCTGGGCCAATAGTAGCATCATACATAACGGCCCAACCTGTGGCGCCGCCGTTTCCACCTGCAAAGGTGGTTGTTATTGATTGACTCGAACCGACTGTTGTCAGTAGGGCTACCAATAAGAATGTAAATAGTAATTTGATTTTTTTCATAAATCTAGAGGTTAATGATTATAAAATTTTGGTTTTAAAAAAGTTTTTAATTCATTCAATTCGGCTTGGTTAATCAAAGAAGTTGTTTTAAACAACTTTAGATCCTAGAACGACATTGAACATTATAATTACTTTACAAGATCAAACTTATAATAGAAACATCTGGCCGAAGATGTATTATTTACAGAGATTAGATCATAGGGTTTTGTTACGTCAAATCTGTTTACCAGACAGCACACCAAGTGCAACTAGGTTGCAGCTACATCCTCAAATAATAAATTTTCAGTTTGTGGGAACTAAAATATTGTCTACAAATTCGACATGCGAATTGAGTGTCTAAGGATTACATAATGAATCTTTAGCTAGACAAAATATTAGTAGTATATGAACATAAAACTTTAGAAAAACTAAGTTTTATTTTTTGTTTTCAAAAAAGGCAGGAATCAATGTTTATGATTTCCTGAGGTCTAGAACAAATATAAATATTATTTCTGAGTCAACAAATATTGTTCAGGATAAAAAATATTAATTTTGTTTAATATATTAATTTCGAAAGGTAAGAAATGGCTTATCAAAATAACTTCAGCTTCTAAAAAACATCTAATCTACGGACCTTTTAGCATGAAATCACGTTGTTACAAACCCGACTATTAATCAATTAGTCGTTTTCCTAATTGTAAAGTAGAGCCATTTTGGATGTTATATAATTTCTTTACACCACTTGAACTATAGTTATTGACAACAATCTTAGCTCCACCATATTCTGGTTTTTTCTGGAAAGCAGTAAAACCTTGACGGCAGTTGGTGATTTCTATATCTTCGACCAAGAGTGTCGATAAATCTTTGGCGGCAAGAGCGATAGGCGCACCTTCTATACGTGCAGACAAGATCGTTGCATCTGTTTGTTCTCCAACACTTACCCCTTTATCTCCGGGGTTTAGAATATTGACATTTTCAATTCGAATAACCGAACCTGATAAGTCAATACCATCATTACCTGTTCGGATAAATTGGCAGTTGAATATTTCACCTTTACAAAAATCAGAATCCAAGCCATCCGCAAAGGTCTCCGTAATCGCGCTACTTTCCAAGGTAAACTCTGAGCGAATCATATTCAGTCCATCCTCACAGCTATTCCTAGTAAAGAGACAATTTAAAAAGTGTGCATCAGATTCATAAAATGTAACCGATCCTGTCAGCGTCCAACCAGGTTCGTTCACCGTATTTAAGTTTTCAAAAACACTGTGCTTTAGCTCTGATTTCGACTTCGTTTGCATCACATGAAAACCACGTCCACTCTTGTCGGAAGAAGTTACGATCACCGGTTCTTCTTCCGTACCAAACATAAAAACAGGAGAATTAGAAAGAAAGAATGCTTTGTTTTTCAAATCCAATTGAGCTCCAGCTTCGAAGTGGATTCGATAACCTTTCGGAAAAATTAATGGATCCGTAAATACATGTTTTCCCTTCGGAAAATAAACAACACCTTCACTGACTCGATAAGTCGCATCCTTTGTCATATCTGCTTTCGCAAAAAGCTGCAAGGGAGGCAATTGTCTTTTTGGTGTCGACCAAGAAAGTATTTTAGAATGAAAAATACTGTCTATACCTAATGGACGGAAAAATAAATAATTCGCCTGTGGACTTACCGATATGTTTTCATACAACAAAGGACTTTGACGCTCGTAGTTCAACACAAGATCAACTTTGGTAAACGTATCCAACAACAAGGCAGAGGACAAGGCGTTGTGATTCATCATTTTTACTGCCTGTCGTGGCAAAGCACCACTAAGTAAAATAGGTTCTTCCAAATATTTATTAATGTTATTTGGGGATCGCCCATAACCAATGATTTCCATCGGCATGCTATTAATATTAGCCACCTGTAACGTTTGACTTTCTCCATCAGTAGTATTGGTATATGCTTTTACGGAGAAGTTATTGTGAGGCAAAATCAAAGCATGTATTCCCAAGGCTTCTAGCATGAATACGTCTTCACCAAATTCGTAATTTTTAAATTCAGCTTGCAATAATCGTTGGCGATAACGAAGCCCCTCTCCTATTTCCAACATAAATTCGTCCAAATAGGCCTTACTTGAAAAGTGATATAAGAATCCATCGTAGAGTTCTACAAAATCTTTATTCATAAAGAGCATACGATGTAAAGACTCTGCATTGGCAGCAGCTTTATTTAATGCACCTTGTCCTAGGAAAGAGACACGCCCCTTTTGTCGTGCGGCAAAACCATCATAACCGATTGGTTCTAGCTTTCCGATCAGAGGATTGTAATAGAATCGTTGGTTGTGCCAATTCACACCATGATAACCACCCACCACATCGGTGATCGCATAATATTTTGCAAGTCGCTCCAAATCAAAAACTTCTTCAATCGGTCGGCCATGCTGAAATTGTTGCATCAGGTTTTGTGCAACCTCAAATTGCTCGGTTAATTTTGGTGATGACAAAACCGTTTTTTCACCGAAGCTTCTAAGCTCTGAACCAAACCAATCTTTTTCGTTCTGCTTGAGTTCGTGCTGCACCAAGTTAGTTGTATTCATTTGTCGCTTGAGCGAAGTCCAAAAACCATCTTCATTGAATTTGACGATGGGACCTTCTCTCCGCTGTCGAGATTCTAAAAGCACTTTATCAAAATGCTCTTCCACTGCATAAATCCCTTTTGACTCACCATTCAGATCTAGAAAGGCGAAATCATAATAAGTGGTTAGTACATCTTCTCTTTCATAAAACTGATGCAAGAACCATTCATATAAAAAATGACGCGCTCTTGGGGTTTGTACAGAGAAATAACGTAAGCGATTCCAGGCTTCATTCGCTCCCATCTTTACTCGAAACGACCATTTATCGCCACTTAAGTGATCCAACCAATCTCCTTTCAATCGCAACTTTACTTTCTTATTTCCATCTTTTTCAGAAAGAATTTTACCCTTCACCCAGTCATCATCACTCGTTTCTAAAATTCTATTGCGAAGCGCAGTACTTCTTTTTACATTGAGCTTTTGCATTCCTTTTTCTTCGATTTTCAATCGAATGGTATCAACTTGAAAATCCTTAATCCCTTTTTGCAAGCTTCCTAATTTTTCAATCTTTAGATCATCAAAAAATATTTCGTGTTCTCCTTGTGCGAATACGTAAATACTCATTTGATCTAAGTGCTTCATGATCGGCACAGAAAACGTTATTTCGATTTGTTCCCAATCCCCTTTTGTTTGAGTAACTAAATCATTGCTTTTGTAATAATCCGTTTCATGTCCTTTTCCACTTACGACTAAAAAACCTTTTCCTCCATTCTTACGAAAACGCCACACACTTGCTTTATACTGATCTCCTGGCATAGGATTTTCAATCGCATAACCAAAGCCAAATTGCAGTCCTTTACCTATTCCCAGTTTTGACGAATAGTTTCCACTAAACGCATATTCATCACTACGCGTTTGTCCATTATTGAAGTTAAAACCATTAGAGACAAACTTATCATCTACTACATTTTCTGCGTTACAGAAAACTAGATCGGGGCTGCTTTGCAATTCAGATTCATCTGTTTTCTTGGAAAAAAGGTAGATCGCAAAAAACACCAATAGAGCCAACAACAGCAACGCCACTGTCTTAGGCGTAACAACAGCGGGCTTATTTTTTTCCGAAATAATCATACAATCAAATCGGGTTGATCAATAATAGAAAGTCGGGTATTTGCAGAAAGATTGGTAATTGCTTTTTGGACCATCGCAATTTGATCTAAGGAATCTGCTTTGCAAATAAAAGAAAGGTCCAGACCTTTTTCAAGTGTATCCATTCGCTTGAGTTCGACAAATGAAAAATGATCGGATAATAATTTAGAGATCTGTTTTAGATCATCCAAGTCCGTATGAATATTAACAAACATTCGATCTTCATGTTTGAAACCTTGACGACCAGTCAAATGCTTGTGAATATAAAGTAGTGTAACAATTAGTGCAAAAGCCACTACAGCAAGTATGGGTTGATTTGCTCCACCTGCCAAGCCAATTCCAATCACAATAAAAAGGTAGGTCAACTCTTCTGGGTCTTTAATGGCTGCTCTATATCGAACAATCGACAAGGCGCCCACCAAACCTAAGGACAAGGCCACCGATGATTTTACAATCATGATGATCAACAAGGTTCCTAAAGCTAGTGGCAAAAAGTTGTTGGAAAATCGGGTACGATTAGAAATTGCTGTACCAAAGCGAATATAAAATGCTCGTAATAAAAACACCAATACCGACACGACTAGAATGTTTAGTACAAACTCGTCGATTGGAATATTGTCGTTAAATTCTTGAATGTATTTTTCCTGTAGTTTCTCTAGAAGATTCATTTTGTTTGTTGGTTTTGGAAAAAGAATGACGGAAGTCCGAAGACGGAAGACCGAAGTTTCCCACAAACGTATGATGGCGCTAGTGGGAAACTCCGGTCTTCGGACTTCGGTCTTCCGTCTCCTCTCCTTACTCGACTTTATAAAACTCAAAAGCCGCACGCTCCGGAGAAAGCGCAGCTGATTTTTCATTTTCACCAATCACATAATATTGTGCGCCAACTCCTCCATCCAGCTCCATAGAATAGATGCCGTCGCCAGCAGTTTGGTCGCCATCTGCACCACTATCCAACAAACGGAAACGTTTGAAAGGAGCATAAGGCTTTGCACGGAACATTACAAAAACAGTTTCCGCATTCGTGGCATTTGCCATTATGGTCACTTTATCTGTAGCCTTCGTATGTCGCACATTAGAAAGTGTTGGTGGTACTTTCTTCAGCAATGGATGTTCCCTTAAATAGTTTGCTCTTGCATCCATTAACTCAAGCAAACCTATAATATTACTTTTACCAGCCTTAGCTGTTACTTTTAAATTTTGCTTAAAACCCTCATGCGTGTAAAGCTTGTTGTTGTCTTGTTGTACTTGAAAGTCGATCAAACGGTGTACTTCATTCAATCGTCGTTCGAAAGCACCAGGTTTAAAGTTTTCATTCAAAATGGTTCGTATATGTGCGATGTATACTTTCCGATTTAAAGGATTGGATAACAACTGACTAATCAAGGGACGATTCGGGCTTTTGTAATGAATAAACGGACTTAGCTGTTGCAATTTTTCATTGGACAAAGCAGTACCTGTACCGTCGTGACGGAAACCACCAAAAGCCATATTCATATCCCAAACCATTGGTTGAAAAACACCAAAAGAATCGCGATACAAATAATAATTGTGACAAAGTTTTCCGCTATAACTATCTAGATTAACCAGTACATTATTGTAAGCATGCATCCATAGGGTTTGATCTACGTTGAGGATTTCATGTACTTTTTTAGGCTCTTCGGTTAAGGTTTTTGTCAACTCAATCAGATCTTTCCAACCTGTTTTAGTTTTCAATTCGTAGTTACCATAATAGCATTCAGGATCATCTCCTTGGTGCATCAACGAAGCCTTTTCTCCTTTGAGACAACCTTTCTTTGGTTTTGCATGCCAGTTGGGATCACATTTGAGTAGTACTCCTTTGTTCTCAGCATATTTATCTTTCAGAAACTTTTTGTCAATCGACTCGGTGTTATTATACAAACCGATGTACTTATCATTGACATAAAGTTTGACAAAATTAGCTCTTGGAGCAGGCATGTATTTACCAGCAATTTCGTAGGCCATTGCTTCACGCAAAAAACTAGGATCACGAAAAACGTTGCTTAATTTCAAAGACTTGTAATCTCCTTTGAAGCGTTGTTTTTTACGCACATAATCAGCCTTAATATTGAAAGGTAATTTGGAAGATTTTTGTTGACGGGTATTGAAATAGGAGCTATTCCCCTTGTATCGAACGCCTACACTATCGTAGACCATTCCATCAATAGTAACGGCACCCATTAGCCGGTCATCGTTTCCTGCTTGCTTGAGCGAATCCAGTATTACATCCCAATTTGACTCAGCAAATCGGACTTTTATCTCACGAATTTTATTGATATCATAAAGATCTTGAGCACCGGATAGAAACGGAATTAAACATAAAAACAGTAAAAAGTACAGCTTTCTCATTTTGTCAATTAAATTAAACGAATGGAGGCTATTGTTATAACGATTCAAATGAGCAATATGTTATGTTTTCTATATTGCTCAGGGGCGCTCAGTGTGTGGTAAGAATGCATTGAGCCTGATTACAGTTCATATAATCAGGCTCAATAGCTAAAAGATTACTTATTTAAAGCATCAAGAGAGCTTTCATAAGGTTTGTTCATATAATTTGGCGGATCGTAACTGATCGCTTTTACATTTTCCATTAGGATAAAATATTCTATGCTCGCTTGCTTACCCATTGGGTCTACAGTAGCTGCGTATAGCTTATCTCCTGCTTTGCCATCATTGCTTTCACCGTCATCCGACATGGGTACTACCTGATAATCCGTGTCGCTTCCGAATCGGTAATATAGTTTCACTCGCTTAGCATTTGATTTTAATTTTGCTTGGACGCAAAACGTTTTGATTTCTGTGTTATCAAATTTCTCACGACCAACAACGCGCACATTTTCTGCCTCTGGAGGAAAGATTGATAATTCAGGATGCTTCTTCAAATACTTTGCTCGCTTTGACATTAGTTCTACGATTCCCGGAATTTTACTTCGCTTACCAGTTGTCTTTTTCAAGCTATTCAAAAACTGATCATGATTGTAAAACTTATGTGGATCATTAAACATGTCATTTGAAATCATTCGCTGCAAACGTTTCGCTTCTTTTTCGTATTCTCCATTTACAAAATGGTCGTACAAAATCGTTCGTATGTGAGAAAGATAAACTTTCTTGTACATTGGATTTTTTAGCAACTGCGAAATCAAAGGCTTCGCTACATTGTCAACGTGTAACAATGGATCCATTTTTTGAAGTTCATTTAATTTCAAATCAGAACCTATACCTGTATTTTTAAAACTTCCGAATGAAAGATTCAAATCCCAAACGATAGGATGAAACTGTCCACTTGAATCTTGGTAGAGATAATAGTTTTGAGAATGCTGACCAGTATAGCTACTTAGGTTAACCAACGTATTGTTGAAAGCAAGCATCCATAAAGTTTCGTCTACATCTAATACACTTTCAATTTTGTCAGGACTTTCGGTTAGCACTTTGGTCAAACCAATCAAATCATCCCATCCATCTTTTGACTTTAGCTCGTAATTATTGGTATAACATTGTGCGTTTGATTCATATTCAAGAGAAGCGTAAATTTTGTTTTTACAACCTTTTATTGGTTTAGGACCTTCTAGCAGATCAGGACTACACTTAAAGAAAGTATCATCGCTAGAACCGTAGTGGCTTTCCAAAAAGTAATCGTCGATAGCTTGTACATTTACAAATACTCCGTAGTAGTTGTCATTGATGTACAACTTGGCGTAATTGGCTTTAGGAGCTGGCATGTATTGACCTGCAATTTGGTAAGACATAACTTCACGGATCATACTAGGATCTCGAAGTGCGTTTGACAACTTGATCGTTTTGTAATTTTGATACGATTGGTTCTTATTGATGTAGTTTAACTTGATGTTAAATGCGTTGCGTTTGTTTCCAACTTGAAAGGATTTACTTCCTCTATATCGGATACCAACATTTTCGAATTTCTTCCCATCAATGCTGGCAGTACCTAGTAAAGAACCATTCCCATAAAGTCGAATAGAATCCATCAATTCGCTCCAATTTGACTGATCAAAAGTGAGGCGAAGTTCCCGAATGGTGTTTACATCGTAAAAGTCCTTTTCTTCAGTAATTTGCCCCCAGGCCAATACTGAAAAAAACAAGGAAAATGTTAATGTGATTAGTAGCGTTTTTTTCATTTTTATCTTTATATCTCCTTGTATATCAAATATATAAGGAATTAATAATGTACGTTCAGCTGATTAAAAAAATGCTGAGTTGCAATAATAATAAAATTCGGGCATTTGCCTGCAATAATGAGGCAGTGTAATTGAGGCAATTCTAGCTTATTTTGGAAAAGGTACCAATAAGGGTCAAATCTTTTGTTTTATTTCTAAGACCAACCAATCACCAAGCGCCTTCAAATTAGGGGTAAGAACGCCCAAATCTTCCTCGGGATTTAAGTAATAATACAGCATGATATTCATCTTAGATGACCAGTTTGGATAATACTCAGAAAACGCTTGATAACAGAGATATAAGTCAGTGGTATACTTCCCTACCCTTTCCATTACCACTTCAAAGCCACTCCGAATGATGACCTTCGTTATTTCTTGGACCTCGTCAGCTTGTGGGTTTGCTTTTGCAAAAAATGCTTGCAAATCTTTTTCTAACCAACGATAATTAAGCATCATTTCTTTTGACGGTTTGAAGGCAGGGATCGATTCAGAAATAGCTGGACCGTACAACAAAATAGACTGCGTTTTTATGATCATCGCCAAGGCAGGATTAGACGCGTAAATGTTTTCCGAAAAAGAACTACACATCACTTCTATTGCTTTAACAAATGGAAATTCATTCTTCCAATTTTCATGATAACCTTCCAACCAATCTGCTACTTCCCAGCGTATATTAAACTGTTTTAATAAAACAAATAAATCTAAATCCGAATACCTGTCAGTAACACTACCTCTTGCTACTGAGCCTCTCAGATATATACTATGCAAGTCCGTTTGAAATTCTTTCAGTATGGTCGTTTTTACTAAGTCAATCAATGGTCGCCATTTGCTAGGAATTAATTCCATTGAAGTTGGGTTGAGGATATACCCTTCGTTCGTCATTTCAAAGTAGGTTCCGATTGGTTTTATGGAGTGGCGATTTTTCAATTGGGGTTTGTGTTAGAGTTTCAGTTGCAGCTAAAGTTGCAATGAAATTAAAATGGCCAACTTAACTCATCAAGTCTCGCACGTGCAATATGATTTCAATACTCATCACTGCAATCAACATTATAGCGATTATTCGCAACCAGCGTCCATTTTTATCTCGAAAAATTGCCGCTTTTTTCTCTGCCTCTGGTGATTTTGATTTGATAACGCCTCTTGAAAAAAGATAAATATAGACTCCTAAGGCAAGAAAGATGATTTCCAATATTAGTCCGAAGTATTCCATGTCCTAGTTTGTTTTTAAACAACTTCTGTGAATGAATGTATTGAAGTAGCATACAAAATACCCTTAGCGGATATGGCTATTTCAATTTTTTGCCAAATATAGCTAAAAAGATAAATTCAGAACAAAATAAGCATAAAGAATATCATGACTTACACACACTAAATCAATTGTTTATAAAACACACTTTTTAAAATATATTTTTTAGTGAAAAATTAGTTATTTTGGTATAATGGAATACTTTTAAACATGAGAATTCCTTCCTACATTTGCACATAGGGTTTTGGCTGACACCAACTTGTTGACTAGGCATTAAAACCAATTGTCATTTAAATCAAAAAAATATTCCTCATGCGAGTTTATTTAGACAACGCTGCTACTACTGCTATTAGCCAAGAAGTCATCGAAAAGATGACAGAAGTAATGTTAAGTACTTACGGAAATCCATCTTCAATTCATGCTGAAGGCCGTGCAGCAAGATCACTTATTGAGGAATCTCGGAAGAAGGTTGCCAATGCCATTGGTGCTTCAGTTAGTGAAATATTTTTCACCTCAGGTGGTACTGAATCGAATAACATGTTTCTAAACTGCGCAGTGCGTGATATGGGTGTACAACGAATCATTAGTTCTTGTACAGAACACCATTGCATTTTACACACCTTAGAAAAATTGGAACATGAAAACAAGATAGAATTGGTCTTGCTAGATGTATGTGGGAAAGGTAAAGTTGACTTAGAAGAACTACAAGGTTTACTTGATGATAAAAGCAAAAAAACATTGGTGAGTCTGATGCATTCTAACAATGAGATTGGAACTATGATTAACCTAGATGAAATCTCGGATCTTTGTAAAACAAACGATGTTCTTTTCCATTCGGATACGGTACAAACAATGGGCTTCTACCCTATCGATGTTTCTAAAACAAAAATTGATTTCCTTTCTGGTTCTGCCCATAAATTCCACGGACCTAAAGGTGCTGGTTTCATTTACATTAATGCTGATTGTCAAATAAAACCATTCATTACTGGTGGATCACAAGAGCGTAACATGCGAGCAGGAACAGAAAATATTTATGGAATTGTTGGATTAGCTACAGCACTAGAATTAGCGATCAACAATATGGAAAAGAACAGAGCATATGTAACAGAGATACGCAACTATTTCATAGAGCAATTACAAGCGAATTTTGACGACATTCAATTCAATGGTGACTATACAGGAAACGCACACTTCAAAGTTATAAGTGTTTCCTTTCCTCCTTCTCCAAAATCAGAATTGATGCTCCTAAACCTTGACATCTGTGGCATCAGTGCCTCTGGTGGTAGTGCGTGCAGCTCAGGTGCTGAAGCTGGTTCTCACGTTCTAAAAAGTATTGGTGCAGCTGCGGATAGAAAAAGTATTCGATTTTCTTTTTCACACTACAACAAGATGGAGGAAGTGGATTACGTAATTGACAAATTAAAAACGATTATTCCTGTGCGCGAAACAGTAAGCTAGGAACTGAATATCTATATAGATAAAGACCTAAAAGACAAAAAGTGGCTCAAGGTAATGATTACCTTGGCCACTTTTTTATTACTTTCATCTTGGAGACTCCAAATAACTGTAGTTGAAAATGATTTAATAGGTTAGTTATTAAATCTTAATTAGGGTTACCAGGATTATTTTGTTTGGGTTAGAGACCCCTCTGAAAGTAGTTGTACTTAAGACTCTAAAGTTGAAATTTAGTAACACAAATTTTGATTTTTTTTTGCAAAAAACATAAACCATCACTCTATGAGAATAGCCTTATCTGGATACGGAAAAATGGGAAAAGCCATTGAACAAGAAGCAATTAAGAAAGGACACGACATTGTTTTAAAAATTGATTCAAAAAACCGTAAATCACTAAACATCAATGACTTAAAAAACAAAAACATAGATGTAATCATTGATTTTTCACGCCCTGAGTCGGCAGTAGAGAATATTAAAATGGGGATCGACGCTGATATTCCAGTGGTATGTGGAACGACTGGATGGCTCAAAAAAATGGATGAAATAAAATCATATACCCAGTCACAAAATGGCACTTTTTTATACGCCTCAAACTTCAGCATAGGCGTGAACTTATTTTTTACCCTTAATAAGACCTTAGCCAAAATGATGAATGCTCATCCTGAGTACAAACCGTATCTGGAAGAAATTCATCACACTCAAAAACTAGATGCCCCTAGCGGAACGGGAATTACCTTAGCAAAGGACCTAATCCAACACTATGACCATAAGTCGAACTGGGTCAAAGGTGAAGCTACCGAATCTAATGATTTAGCGATTATCTCCAAACGTATTGATAAGGTACCAGGGACTCATGAAATTGAATGGAAGTCGGACATTGATACCATTTCCATAAAGCATACCGCACACTCACGTAAGGGCTTTGTAATGGGGGCTCTGCTCGCTGCTGAATGGGTGCAAGGGAAGAAGGGCGTATTTGGAATGGCGGATGTTTTGGAGATGGAATAAGGACTTTGGCTGTTGGGTGGGAAACTCAAACTCAAACTCAAACTCAATTTCAATTTCACACAGGTCGCATTCAAACGAGTTAAATCCGGCCTGACCTAACAGTTTTGAGGTTGAGATTGAACTTGAATTTTACAAGGCTCTAAATGATTAGTCGATCTCCATCCTTGATACTTAGCACTAAAAATGCCTCCGAACGCAAAAGCATTCGAAGGCATTTTTTTTAGTATTTCGATTTAAAAACTGTCAGTGTTTATTAAGGCGGAGCTACAATCTATTGAAACTTCCAACCTCCCACTTCCAGCTTATGATCCACTAAGCTTTAGTTTGAAAAGCTTTACGATAAGCAGCCAAGCAGTTACTCATCTTGTCCAACAAATCTTCTGGACCAAATGGCTTACCTACGTGATCATTCATACCAAACAACTTCGCTTTTTCTTTTTCCGTAAGGAAAGCAGAAGCAGTCAGTGCGATAATCGGCACATCGCGTTTACGTGGATCCGTTTGCTTACGAATTTCAGCAGTTGCACGGTATCCATCCATCTCTGGCATTTGGATATCCATCAATACTAAGTCAAAGTACGCAACCTCGAAGCAATCCAATGCTTCCAATCCGTTGTTGGCAGTGATAACATCCATTCCCAACTTACGTAGCATCTTTGCTACTACCAATTGGTTGATTTGATTATCCTCTACTAGTAATATTTTGTTGCCAGCTAAGTGGTCAAAGGTCTTCTTATTATCTCCAGCATTTTTAGCTTCTGGATTCGCTTCAAGTTCGACTACTTTGTAAGGCATAAATACAGTGAAGGTAGTTCCTTTCCCGATCACACTGTCAGCTTCGATCTTACCATTTTGCAAATCAACTAGACGCTTAGTAATGGCAAGTCCCAAACCTGAGTTGGCATAACCTTCAAAAATATCCATTGTATTTCCTGAGAACTTACGGAACATCTCATCTAGTGCAGATTGCTCAATACCTGGTCCAGTATCAGAAACAACTAGCTTAATCATGGCATCTTCACCTTTCAATTCGTGTAATCTAACATCAACATTTACGGAACCTTGTTCTGTGTACTTAATGGCGTTAGAAACTAGGTTTGTAATAATCTGATTTAATCGAGTAGGATCTCCGAAGAAACCTTCTGGGATCATTTTATCAAAGTTGTAATTAAACGCTAACTTCTTATCATCTGCTGGCAATTGGAAACGACGACGTGTGTCCTCATAAATCTTCATTGGACGGAATTCACGGTTTTCCAAACTCAACTTACCGGCTTCAATTTTAGAGAAATCTAGTACATCATTGATGAATACAACTAGGTTGTTCGCTGAGAATTGTAGCGTACGCAAATGCTCAACTTGATCTTCACGTGGATTTTCTTCTAATAGTAAGTGTGTCAAACCAATAATGATATTCATCGGAGTGCGCATCTCATGACTCATAGTCGCAAGGAAACGATCACGTGCAAATGATGACTGCTCAATGGATTCACGCTCAGCCATTTCGTTTACTAGCTTACCGTTAAGGTTATCAAGTGTCGCATTCTTTTCTTCTAGCTGTGCGTTTTGACCATCAATCTCTTCTTTCTGACGGTTGATCTCTTCGTTCTTGTTTTTCAACAATTGGTTATCACGTTGCTTGCGCTTGTAACTGTTGAACAATACCATCATCAACATCAAACCTAATCCCAACATTCCCAAAAGGAAATAGCGAATCTTTGCGCTATAAGTTTTTTCCTTTTCGAGTGTTTCTATCTGTTGCATTTTCTTTTCTGCTTGAAATTCTGACTGGTACTTAGTTGTCAGTTCTAACAATGCTGTTGACTTTTCTTTGTTGAACAAAAAGTCTCTGCTATCTGCAAAAGCGACCTGATACTTATATGCTTTATCATAGCTTCCCAATTTGTGGTAAGTCTCTGACACATCTTTGTAGATATACTGCGTACCTGGCTCGTTTCCGATTTCGGTAACCATCTTTACAGCTTTCGCTAAAAAGTCATTCGCTTTTGCTTTGTTGCCCATATAAGCGTAGATCATACCATAGTTTTTGGCACTTTCTGCAAAAGCAATTTTGTCGTCAAGCGACTTTCTAATATCATAAGCAACATCATTGTTTTCCAGCGCTTCATCATAAGAACCCTGTGCAAAATGAGTCATTGCAATATTGTTATAATCTTCCGCGATCTTAGATACCGTTTCTAAAGAACGGTTGAAATCAAGTGACATTCTATAGTAAACCAAAGCACCTTCGTAGTCTCCTACTCCACTGATGATTTTCCCTAGGTGACTTGCAAGGTCTGCAGCTTCGCCGATTTTGTTTAGCTCAATATATTGATTCATTGAACTTACGTAGTGATTCTTAGCTTTGCCAAAAAATCCTTTTAAAAGATACACATCACCAAGCGTTTTGTTGGTTTCAGCAGCACCTTCCTTATCCTGAATACTGTTGCGAAGACCAAGTGCAGCGTTTAAGTTTTCCAATGCGCTTGGAACATCTTCTTGTCGATAAAAGACACGACCGATATTGTTTTTAGAAGTAGCGATACCTTCTTTGTTGTCAAGTTTGTTGTTAATTTTCAAACTATTGACAAAGCTCTTCATTGCATTTGTGTAATCATACTTTGATTCGTACACTAGCCCCATGTTGTTCAGCGCAATGGCTTCTTCAGCAGGCATGTTCAAACTTTGCGCAAGTTCCATCGCTTTATTCGCGTAAGCAGAAGCCTCAGCTCGTTGATCCATTTCCATACACATGGCAGAAACACGATTGAGGGAATGGAGTTTCTCAACCCCGTTTTGGTTAGACAGCTTTCTTACAAGCTGGTCAATAGTTACCTGATCTGCCTTCGCCGAAAACGAAAGCAAACTGATAGCTACAAAAAGTAAAATTAATTTCTTCATGATAAAATACTGTGATTCAGTGGATTAAGAAAATCATCTCGTAACTCAATATTCGGGCGACTACATCATATATAGTTTGTGAATATTTTAATATGATATATTTATCAAATTTAATGCCGAAGGAAGGAATAACGCTACCTATTATACATTCAAATCTTTCTGTAAAGTAAACCGTCGATAAAAACGACACTTTGAATCAGCATAAATTGGCTAGAAACGCTTTAAATAAAAGGGCTTTTCATTTTACATGAAAAAAGAAATTCGAACAAAAGAAATTCACTATCTTCATGCGAATTATTGAAGTTTTTTTAAAAGTTTTATCACTACTTTCTTTAACTATCATTTATGGAATATAAAAGACTAGGTAAATCTGGATTACAAGTAAGCGTACTCTCTCTTGGTTCATGGCTTACATTTGGAAAACAAATTGGCGATGGAACCGCCGAAAAACTAATGGCATTAGCCTACGATCACGGTGTCAACTTTTTTGATAATGCGGAGATTTATGCTCGAGGCAAATCAGAAATTGTAATGGGTAAGATTCTGAAAAAAATGAAGTGGGATCGCTCTTCCTATCTTGTTTCGAGTAAAGTCTTTTTCGGTGATGGTGGAAAACTACCGAATCAAACTGGCCTCAATCGCAAACACGTCATGGAAGCTTGCGAAGCAGCACTCAAACGTTTGCAAGTAGAATACCTAGATTTGTTTTTCTGTCATCGACCAGATAAAAACACACCGATAGAAGAAACTGTTTGGGCAATGAACCACCTCATCCAACAAGGCAAAATTCTATATTGGGGAACTAGCGAATGGTCTGCTCAAGAAATCATGGAAGCACATATGGCTGCAAAAGACATGCGACTTATCGGCCCAACCATGGAGCAACCACAATACAATATGTTTGAGCGACAAAAAGTGGAAAAAGAATACAGCCAGATT
The DNA here is from genome assembly GCA_937959375.1 of uncultured Saprospiraceae bacterium. Taxonomy (GTDB): domain Bacteria; phylum Bacteroidota; class Bacteroidia; order Chitinophagales; family Saprospiraceae; genus CALGLS01. The sequence continues at coordinate 4,002 of CALGLS010000036.1, read as the reverse complement.
TATAAGACGGTTGGTTTGGGTACCACGATTTGGTCTCCCCTTGCCTCTGGCGTTCTTACTGACAAATACATCAACAGCATTCCAAAAGGTACTCGACTCGGTATGGAAGGCTTGGAATGGCTACGCGAACGTTCACTTACTCCTGAACGTTTGGAAGTGGTTCGTAAACTAAACGACTTGGCTTTGAAACTTGGGACTACCCTTCCAAAGTTGGCCATCGCCTGGTGTGCTATGAATCCGAATGTGAGTACGGTGATACTGGGTGCTTCCAAGCAAAAGCATTTGAAGGAGACACTAGAGTCACTGGAAGTTATTCCTTTGATAACACCTGCTATTGTTACTAAAATTGAAAAGATTTTGAATAATAAACCGGAAGCTCCTATGTTTTAATCACCTGATTTTATCAGGTGTGATTCATAGGAAACCCCGAAGGGGTTCTACATCCATAGCTCCGGATATAAAATCCGGGGCTATGGGAAACAATAATTATGGCAACCCTGAAAGGGTTTCCCAAATTCTAGATTCATCAAAATAGATTATTCTAGTAAAAAGATAAATCCACCACTAAAAAAGCCCTTGAAAAAAATTCTTCAAGGGCTTTTTTATAAGAGTCAAACTAAGAGCATGTTGAATTTAAACCTTCACCATCTGCTTAGCTGGCACAATCCAATCACGCGTATCCGCAATGGTACCATTACGTAAACCTTCGATTTCAGCTTTAGCTAAAGCACCAACTTTACGCTCTTCCATCGGAGGTAAAACCATTTCGTGCTCACCATAAGTAATATCAGCTACATGAGAGATTACAGCAGCAGTTCCCGTTCCGAAAACTTCAGTCAAAGTACCTGCCTTATGTGCCTGTACGATTTCGTCGATTTCTATGAGTCGCTCTTCCACTTCGTAGCCCTTTGCTCTTAGTATGGTCATGACTGTATCTCTGGTGATCCCTTTAAGGATTGCACCATCCGTTATTGGAGTGATTACTTTTCCGTCGATCACGAAAAAGATATTCATCGTTCCCACTTCTTGTACATATTTGAATTCGCTAGCATCTAACCAAAGGATTTGGTCATAACCAGCAGCTTTTGCTTTTTGAGCAGGAAGTAATGACGCAGCATAGTTACCAGATGCCTTTGCTTCACCAATACCACCTTTAGCTGCACGAACATATTCTGACTCAACCCATAACCTAACTGGCTTTGAGTAGTATGGGCCAACAGGACCAGTAAAAATGATAAACTTATAAGTGTCTGAAGCTTTCACTCCAATTGTCTCACCGTTACCAAACATAAAAGGACGGATATACAAGGCAGAACCAGTTGCTGGTGGAATCCAATCCTTGTCCATGCTCACCAATTGGTGAATAGCATCATGAAACATCTCATCAGGAACTGCAGGCATACACATACGAGCTGCTGAGTTGTTCAAACGTTGGATATGCTTTTCAGGTCGGAAGAAAAGTGGTCGACCATCTAGATCTACCGTTGCTTTCATTCCTTCAAAAATGGATTGACCATAATGTAAAGCAAGACATGCAGGATGAATTTCAAAATTACCAAATGGAACAATCTCCATATTGGTCCATTCGCCATCAATGTAATCAGCGACAAACATATGATCAGAAAAGACTTTACCGAAAGGGATGTTATCGAAGTCTAATTGTGAGAGGCGAGAGTTGTTGGTTTTGGAGATTTTGAAGTTGTTAGGCATATAGAATTATTTTGGTTCATTAAATAGTTCTGTGATATGGCCAAAGTCTTAAAATGAAATTAACTTAATTCTATGAAAGATTGGGTTTCCTTCTGTCTAATTTGTTTTCATTTAAGCGTTATCCACAGAATTTGTCAGAGAACGATTATTTTTCTACAAATTTAAGTATTTTTGACCATATATTCTACCAGAACGCCCTTTTAAATTCATAAATTTTTAATTTCATCAAAAAATGGCCAATAAACAAAATAAAATTCTGAATTCTCCGATTTTAGAGTTTACATTGACTGCGGTACCGAATGAAAACAATTCAGAAATTAATATATCTGGAAGCAACCAAAAAAAGTTTTTGATCGTCTGTGAAATGGAAGAAGATCATACTGCAAATATAAATCTTTTAGAAAAGATTCTTGGTGCTGTAAAATACAATTTAAATGATGACTGTCAAGTTATTTGTCTTAAGCAGAACCAAAGCCTCAGTTTTTCAAAAATTGATAAAAAAGAAGGATTTAAAAACGTACTGATTTTCGGCCCAATTGCCAGAAAGCTGGGATTGAATTTTGAATTCAAATGGTACGAGCCAATCGAACACAATGACTGTAGATTCTTATTTGCTGATCATCTTTCTGTCATCCAAAGCGACAAAGCACACAAGGGAGCGCTTTGGGGAGCTTTAAAAGAAATGTTTTTATCATGAGGAAGTTAGTATTTGCGACAGACAACCCAAATAAAGTGCGGGAAGTCAACGAACTTTTAGACAACAGATTTAAAATTACCAGCAAAAAAGAGATCGGCTGTTTGGAAGAAATTCCCGAAACTCAGCCTACTATACGAGGAAATGCGCTCCAAAAAGCCATGTATTTGTATGATCGATACAAAGTTGATTGCTTTGCTGAAGATTCGGGTCTTGAAGTCGATATGCTTGATGGTAGACCCGGCGTATACTCTGCTAGATATGCAGGAGCAGCAAGAAGCGATCAGGCAAACATGGAAAAAGTGCTCAAGGAAATGGAAAACATTGCTGACCGTAGCGCTCAATTTAAAACCGTTATTGCCTTGATTATTGATGGTCAAGCTCGATTGTACGAAGGAATTGTAAGAGGTAAGCTAGCTAAGAAACCCAAGGGAGACAAGGGTTTTGGCTATGACCCCATATTTATTCCGGATGAATTAGATACGACCTTTGCATGTATTAGCCCCAAACAAAAAAATGAAATCAGCCACAGAGGAAAAGCCGTGAGGCAATTGATATCGTTTTTAACTAGATAATTTCTTGGAAATCCAACCTAAATGGTTAATTTAGAGTCGGTTAAACATACATCTGAGAAATAATCAAATAGTACACAATTATGATGACTTCAAACCTAAAAGTAGATGTCGTTATTGACGACAACATACTTGCAGGATGCATAGAAGGGAACCGAGCAGCTCAAGAGTTGCTTTATAATTTCTTTGCTCCCAAAATGTTTGGTATCTGTCTGCGATACTCTTATGACTATCACAGCGCCGAAGATTTACTGCAAGATGGATTTGTCAAGGCATTTCACAACCTAGACCGCTTTCGTGGAGATGGCTCCTTCGAAGGTTGGTTAAAACGTATTTTTATCAATACTGCTATTGAGCAATATCGTAAAAATCAGAATAAACAAGTAAACGAACTCAACGACGAAGTTTACCAATCAGCAACGTCTCATGATGACGTACTCGATAAACTAGCTGTTGACGATTTACTTAAAGTAATTCAATTACTGCCTCCAGGATATAGAACTGTTTTTAACCTCTACGTCATTGAAGGATATTCACACAAAGAGATCGCTACACTTTTAAATATTTCAGATGGTACTTCAAAGTCTCAACTCGCAAGAGCTAAAGACTACATTCAAAACCTTCTGCGAAAAATCAAATGAACCTATCTAGAATGAAAAAAGAAAATTTACCTGAAGATCTTTTCAAAGACGCCCTTGGTGACCTGGAGGTCAATCCTTCCAAAAAAAGTTGGGCAGACATCAGTAACCAACTGGATACAGATGCCAATGCAAAGATTCAACATAAGTTTGAGCACTTTGAAGCACAACCTAAACCAGAAATTTGGGAAGGCATCAAAACGCAACTACCGTATAACTTAAGACTTAGACGTCAACTCAATTGGATTTCAAAAATTGCAGCCGTATTGCTTATTGGTATGCTGTTTACTGTTGGTTCAAACATGATTAAATTAAACCAGCAACAGAAATCTGCAGAGGTAATCGTCCCTACGCTAACGCCTAATGAAGATTTGGCTCCAAGCATTTC
>CALGLS010000035.1 GCA_937959375.1 uncultured Saprospiraceae bacterium | reverse complement strand
GGTAATAATTTTTTCAATTTTGTTTGGAACATTTAACGAGCCAAGTATAAAAAAGGAAATGATGCTAACTGATAAAATTGCATTTTGAAAACTGTAATTTACTTTATCTCTTTCGAGCAAAATACGTTTGGCACGTTTTAGTAATTGTTGTTCATCTTTGATTAAACCCATTAATAATGAGGCATCTTTATCGCTAAACTCAGCGCAGGCGACTAGTGCTTTTATATAATTTGTTTTGCTCTTGGTTTCAATAATTGCCAAATCATCACAGCAGTTTTCTCTTTCTATTTTCATCAAATTCGAAACCCAAATAACTGCAGGATTAAAGAAAAAGATGATTTCCAAAACGCTTTGTAAAATGTTGACCAAATAGTCTCTACGCTTGACATGCGCCAACTCATGCAATAATATAGCCTCTACTTGTTCTTCAGTCAAAGAAGCTAAAACACCAATAGGAATTAGAATAATGGGTTTTAAATAGCCTAAAACCATCGGAGTTTTTGCTAAAGCTGATTGAAATATTTTTACGTTTTGTTTTATTCCAAGGGCTGTTGATTTTTGACTTATCCATCCTTCCCAATAAGCTCCAACAGCTAAAAGGTTGTTTCTTCTTTTGTGATAAACGTCTCCTAATTCCACAAAGAAAAATAGCCCTTTGATACACACTCCTATAAACCAAAAAGCGATGATCAAAGTAGCATTACTTTTCATCCATTGTAAAAAAGATGTAAGGAAGCTTGTTGTTTGAACGAGAGACTCGGAATCTGGAGTTCCTATTTTTTCTCCACCGATGAATGTTCCAGCCTCTTTAATCCCATTTTCTAGAACCAACAAGTCCTCTGAATGAGTACTAGATTGAATCTGAGTATAGAAGATAAAACCTGTTGCAACAACGAATAGTAAAAGACAAATTGAGAGTAAGTGATATCGAAGACTAGCACTTTTATTTTTAGTAAATAAAATAACCAATTGAGCTAGGCCAGCTGTTAAAAGTCCCAACCAAATCGAGTGCAGCAATACGAATAAAATGGATTCGGAAAGCATATAGTTTTAGTTTTATAGTTTGAAGTTTTCTTAATCTTCTATTTGATCCAACAAATCTTTAATTTCTTTGATCTCTTCCTTTGATACTTTTTTATTTCCAAATAGTGCCATGATGAGTTTACTGGAAGACCCATTATAGATTCGCTCAACAAATTTGTCTAAGAGGAAATTCTTAGTCTTCTTTTCTTCTACAACATGGTAGACATGCTTCATCGAGCTTTTGTCTGCACTCAACAATTTTTTCTCTACCATGATTTGCATGTGCTTCAATGTGGAAGTATAATTCACAGTCCGTACATCATTCAATTTGGTATTAACAAACCGAACAGTCGATGGACCATTCTCCCATAAAATCTGAAGTATTTCTAACTCCCCTTTTGTCGGTTCTAACATATCTTGAAATTTAGATAAACCTGATTTTAATGAATTAATAATTCAAAGGTACGAATTTTTTCGTACGAAGCAAATGCTTAACTTATTTTTATAATGACAATTCTTAAAAAAAGATAGCGTCGCCTAGTCCTTTCTATGATAAAAAGGTGAGAAGGGATTTCGTTTTTATCTGATCAAAGTAAAAGATTTATGCACTTTTATAGTATCTTGACTGACTTTCAAATTAGCATATATTCATCTTAATCCGTTAAGTTTTGTGAGGATTAGATGAAAGATTGTCTTTGTAAATAATAAAACATGAGTCAAGAAATACTAGACGATTTAGATGAAATCGAAGGACGTGAAAGACCAATAGTTTTCGCAAAGAAAGCCATCATTCGTGCAAGACTAGCAGCTATGATTTATGCCTTAGGATTAGTAACGCCATTTGTCTTTTCTGGGTTCGGGGCAATGTCAACTGGGAAGTTTATTATACTGACTTTGGTGTTTTCTATCTCTGGATTACTCTCAATATTTGCTGTTGTTAACGCAGTCAAAAGTATGACCCATAAGGAAAACGCCTTGATCAAAAAATCGGTGGCATTGGTGATTGGGATTTTTGTTACTTACACTAGTGTTATTTCTATTTATAATTACTATTTGTTGCTTCGGTTCTTATAGAATTTGGGAATCGGAATTAGAATTAGAGTTAGAATTAGAATTAGAATTAGAATATTCCCTCTGACGTAGAGTTCCGCGATTGAAGTGCATTCTAATTCTAATTCCGATTCTAATTCTAATTCTAATTCCTATTCTAATTCCGATTCCCCCCTTGTATCCAAGGATAAGCTTTCACAAATCCTTTTCGCCAAGTCATATGCCAATGCCCTTCGTCGGGCTCCACATCCATCTTGATATTGGCAGCAGGCATTCCAGCTTTGATCAAAATGTCATACATCTTCTGAACGCTTTCTACGGTAGGCTGCTCTATAGAGCCTGCGTTGATAAAAATTCGTTTGGAAGAGAGATCTGCTACCTGCTTATGTAAATCATACACCTTATCATTCACCCAAAACGATGGTGAGAAAACAATCGCTGATCCGTAAATTTCCGAAAAGGTAGTCAACATATAATAAGACATTAATCCGCTGAGTGAGCAACCTCCGATGGTAGTCGATTCAGGTTCTGGTTTAGTTCGATAATTGCTGTCAACCCATTTCTTTACATCCGTCGCAATCCATTCAGCGTGTTGAACTCCTGTAACGACTTTTTCTTTTGGAAGCTGTGGAGAGGTGAATGGCTTGTATTCCGTCAATCGATTTTTATCACTATTTTGAATGCCAATTATGATAGACATAGGACCACCAATTTTTGAAAGGGAGTCCAACACTTCATCTACCTGCCATTCGGGACCTTCCAGTATTTTTTCATCAAACAATGAAGAACCATCCATAAAATATATAACTGGATAAGATAAAGTATCACTTGAATAATTCGGTGGTAAATAAACACTCAGCGTTCTTTTCTCTCCAAGATAATCAACTTCAATGGTGTCTTTTAATATCTGAACATTCGGCGAAGCAGTTGACACCAAACCTGCAACCCATTCCTTGTGCTTTCTATCTTTTTCATACTCCTGATACGCCTGGTAAGCGAAATGAACTAGACTAATAAGGATGACAATGCCTAGTATTCGGAAGATCTTCTTTTTATTTGTTTTCATTGGTAAAAGATTTCAATGGAAGTTGAAAAATATAAAAGGTCTAATTAAAGACAAACTCAAAAACAGACAGACTTGTCTAGTTCGTAAAAACAACCTATATTTGTGCCATGAAGCACTCGAAGATAAAACAAACGATAATAGAAACGGCCTCCGATCTGTTTTATAAAAATGGTTATAACCTAACGGGAATTAATGAAATCATCAAGGAAGCAGGTATTGCCAAAGCTACCTTGTATAGTCACTTCAAGTCGAAGGATGATATTTGTATTGCCTATTTACAACACAAAAATTCTACTTTCCTAATCAACATAAAAGATTTCACAAAAAAAGCTACTAAAGGGAAAAAACAGATTCTAGCATTATTTGATTTCTTATCTGATTTTTTTGTAGCTAAAGACTTCAATGGATGTTGGTGCATCAATACTGTTTCCGAAATACCTCGTGAAAATACTAGAATTTTAGAAGAAATTCAAAAACAAAAAAATCAATTAATTTTCTTTATTGAAGAATTAGTTGAAACGAATCTTAAAAAAAGAACTCCTAAACAAATAAAAGTATTAGCTAGACAAATATATCTACTTTATGAATCTGCAGTTGCAGAGGCTCATTTACATTCAGAAAAATGGCCGATTGACTCAGCAAAGAAGATTTGTGAAAAAGTTATTAGTTAGACCTAGCATAATTTATATCATTCATTAAAAAAAGTAGAACTCGAATCTAAGTCTATTTTTTTAATCAAATACAGACAGACTTGTCTGTTCATATTTCAAGCATTTAATTTTAATAATTTAATAAACTAAACAACAATGGAACAATTCAAAGGTAAAACTGCCCTAATCGTTGGAGGCACAAGTGGTATCGGAAAAGCTACTTTAGAAACACTGGTAGCTGAGGGTGCGCAAGTTCATGTAGTAGGAAGAAACATTAGCAAACTAACATCAAATCCTAATGTAGAATTACACCAAATCGATATTACTAATGCTCAACAAGTAGAGCAACTTATCGAGACTATCGGGTCTTTAGAGAACCTAGATTATCTTGTTAATGCCTCAGGCATTTTTGGACCTAAACCCTTTTTTGAGCACAGCATGGATGACTACAATTCTTATCTTGACTTAAATAGAGGATTCTTTTTTATTACGCAAGCTGCTGCAAAAAAAATGAAAGAAACCAAAGGTGGGGCAATTGTAAACGTAGGTTCTATGTGGGCAAAGCAGGCAGTTAAAGCTACGCCATCATCAGCATATTCTATGCAAAAAGCTGGTCTGCATTCTTTGACTCAACACCTCGCTATGGAGTTGGCAGACCACAACATTCGTGTTAATGCTGTTTCACCCGCTGTAGTAGATACACCTGTTTACCATGGAGTATTTGGAGGAAAAGAAGCAGCTGAAGAAGCACTGGTTGGCTTTAATGGCTTCCATCCAATTGGCCGAATTGGAACATCACAAGACATTGCAAATAGCATTGCCTTTTTATTATCAGATAAAGCTGGTTGGGTAACTGGTGCAATCTGGGATACAGACGGTGGCGTTAGAGCGGGTAGAAATTAATAA
>CALGLS010000034.1 GCA_937959375.1 uncultured Saprospiraceae bacterium | reverse complement strand
CTCTCCTTCATTTCTGTGTAAAACTTCACCCTCAAAGCCAATTTTCACCCTCATTTATACTACCTTTGTCACCTATGGATTTAGTAAATACAATCAAACGATCTACTTCCGCAAAATTATATGAGGAAGCTAAACAATATTTCCCTGGAGGAGTAAATTCGCCTGTCCGCGCCTTTAAATCGGTTAGTGGACCACCACTTTTTATCAAAAAAGGAAAAGGGGCTCGATTCACAGATGAAGACAATAACGAGTACATCGATTTTTGTTGCTCTTGGGGCCCACTTATCTTGGGTCATGACAACGATCAGATTCGCGAAAAAGTCATCGAGACCGTTCGCAACGGCACCTCTTTTGGAGCGCCTACCCGATTGGGAAATGAACTGGGAAAACTCATCTTGGACAACAACCGCTTCATCGATAAAATCAGATTCGTAAGCTCAGGAACAGAAGCCGTCATGTCTGCCATTCGCTTGGCGCGCGGTGTTACGGGTAAAAATAAAGTCATCAAATTTGAAGGCTGTTATCACGGTCATGTTGACTCCTTGTTGGTACGCGCAGGTTCTGGTCTGGCCACTTTCGGTGAAAGTACTTCTGCCGGTATTCCAGATTCTTTTATCAAAGAAACATTAGTCATTCCACTCAACGACAGAGACGCTCTAGAGCAGGTTTTGAAAGAACATGCCTCTGAAACAGCTTGTGTCATTATCGAACCTGTTCCTGCGAATAATGGTTTGCTTTTACAAGATAAATGTTTTCTAGAACACCTTCGTGAAAAATGTACGGAGCACAATGTGTTATTAATTTTTGACGAAGTGATTTCAGGATTCAGAGTTGGTTTTGAAGGTGCTTCTGGTTATTACAATATCCAACCAGATATTTCTACTTATGGAAAAATAATTGGAGGCGGTATGCCAGTTGGTGCCTATGGTGCTTCTGCAAAAATCATGGGTCACGTAGCACCCGACGGCCCCGTTTATCAAGCCGGCACCCTGTCAGCCAACCCAGTAGCAATGGCCGCAGGATACGCAGCAACACAACAATTACTACAAGACGGTTTTTATGAAAAAATGGAAACCAAAACCAAAAAGTTTGTACATACCATAGAAAGTTATGCTATGAAAAAGGACTACCCTTTCCGCATGCAACAAATCGGTTCTATCTTTTGGCTTTCTTTCACCAACGATCGCATCACTAGAGCCGATCAGATTGATAGCGGAGGTATGGAGAAATTTAAAGTTTTGCATCACGAGCTATTACAGAGAGGCGTTTATCTTGGCCCTTCTGGTTATGAAGTTGGTTTTGTATCTGCCGCACATACTGAAGCTGACTTGGCGGAAGCTGCTGGTATCATTTGTGAATGTCTTGATATTGCGATGGGTTAGAATGTGAATTAGAATGTGAATGGGAATTAGAATGGCCTTCTATCGTAAGGAATGGAAATTGGAATCAGTACTCCAACCTTAGAAGTCACACGTTTTGCTGAGGATAGACTTCCCTTTAGGGATCGAGGACGAGAGAGGGGAATTAGAATCTGTTTGGTGGCAGACAGGTACCCACTAACGTAACATTACAATCAAGCGAAAACTGCCATTGAAACTTTAACTTTAACTTCATTGCAACTTTGACTGAAAACCCACTACACCAGCGAAATAAAAAAAACAATGAAAGACCTACACCTACGTCTCCTCTCCTACATGGTAATCGCGTATATGCTCATCGCGTTTGCCTGGTGGTCTGTGTTGTTGTTCAAAAAAAATGAAGATGCCTTTTTGGCAAAATCAGAATTGTTACGGATCGTAATGACTGCAAAGCAAGAAATAAAAACAAATGAAGAGTTTGTCAATTCACAAGCATTTCTAACACTAAAAAATAAATACAAAAAACAGGAATGGATGATCTTCGGAGAGGCCAGTGTCTTTGTATTGAGTTTGGTCATCGGTATTTATCTGATCAATCGAGCGTATCACCGTGAGATGAAAACAGCTGAAAATCGGCGTAACTTTTTACTTTCGATCACGCACGAATTAAAGTCTCCAATTGCATCCATCAAACTAGTTTTGGAAACTTTCTTAAAAAGAAATTTAAGTAAAGAACAAAGTGAACCGCTGACAAAAGGAGCCCTTAAAGAATCCGTACGGCTCAATAGTTTGGTCAACAACCTGCTACTCGCAGCAAGAGTGGAAGAAGCTTACCAACCCGTTTTGGAGCCACTCGATCTCAATACCATCATAAAGGAAGTGGTTGAGGACATGCAAGCAAAGTTTCCAGATGATTACATCTCTTTTGACACTGACATGGAGAAAGCAAATATAAATGGGGATCATTTCGGCTGGACCAGTATTGCCATTAACCTAATTGAGAATGCCGTCAAATATTCTCCCTCCCCTGCCAACATTGATATCAAACTCAAACAAAACAATAAAAATATTGAAATTACTTTTGCCGATCAAGGCTATGGCATTCCTAAAGAAGAGAAGAAAAAGGTTTTTAACCAGTTTTATCGAATAGGAAGTGAAGATACGCGTAAAACAAAAGGTACCGGACTGGGGTTATATATTGTAGACCAAATTATCAAAGCACACAAAGGTAAAATTACCATCCATGACAATAGTCCCCAAGGGACAAAATTTAATATTTCAATGGCTGTTTAATAAAAAAAGGAAATTCAATTTATCATGAGAATATTACTAGTAGAAGACGAAGAAAATATCCGCAACGTAGTCAAACTCAATCTGGAGATGGAAGACTATGAAGTTATTTCAACTGACAACGGTCGTGATGCCATTCAGAAATTTAAAGGTCAGCATTTTGACTTATTAATTTTGGACGTGATGCTCCCTGAAATCAATGGTTTTCAAATCTGTGAACAAGTTCGATTGACCAATATGGAAATTCCAATCATCTTCCTGACCGCTAAAGACACGCCTGCCGATCGCGTAGCTGGTTTGAAAAAAGGTGCCGATGATTACTTGACCAAACCTTTCAATCTCGAAGAACTTTTGCTCCGTGTCCAAAAGCTACTAAAACGTTCTGTCAAAACTACAGAAACGGGACCTGAGCTTTACTCCTTCGGCAACAATGAAATCAACTTCCTTACCTACGAAGCAAAATGCCAAAAAGGAACCATCAACCTCACCAAAAAAGAAGCACTTCTACTCAAGCTTTTAATTGATCGTAAAAATGAAGTGGTTTCTCGGCAGCAGATTTTGCAATCGGTGTGGGGCTACGATGTTTATCCTTCTACTCGTACTATTGATAATTTCATTTTGTCTTTTAGAAAGTATTTTGAAGAAGATCAAAGTAGTCCGGTTTTCTTTCAATCGGTGCGTGGTGTTGGGTATAAATTTGTTAGTT
>CALGLS010000033.1 GCA_937959375.1 uncultured Saprospiraceae bacterium | reverse complement strand
GTTGATAATGTCAACTGAACATCCAGGCACTCTATTTTCCTCAAAGGAACTTACAAGCTCCCATTCCATATCTCCAAAGTCGCTACAATTGTCAGTTACGCATCCATTAAGATCAACTGTCTGGATGAAAGATCCTCCCGCGGCTGTCGGGAATGTACCTGTTGCTGGTACAGGAAACCAATCTCCACTAGGAGTATTTGGTCCTATAGGATCCGGACAACCTTCAAAGATCATGCTGAATTCTGCACAAGTTACATCTGGAGCTGTAGTGTCTTCGATAGTGATGACTTCATCACAAGTCGCAGTATTACCACAGGCATCTGTCGCTGTCCACGTTCGTGTAATCACCTCGGTGTTGCCACAACCAGGTACACTAGCATCAACGAAAGTGACAGTCGGAGGCGCAGGATCACAACCATCCATAACCACAGGTGTTCCAAATACTACAGGGTCTCCACATTCAATCGTTTGTGCAGGTGCACAAGTAATCATTGGAGGTGTAGTGTCTTCAACTGTAATTTCTTGTGTACAGATGAATGGAGGAAAGGATACGGTACTCCAAACTCTACTAATAACCGCTGTATTTGGACAACCAGGAACAGTAATATCTACAAAAGTTACGGCTAATGCTGGATTATCGGGGATAGCAAATCCTAGAGCTGTGGGATCAATTGGATCTCCACATTCGACGGTTACATCCGGAGGGCAGGTTATCTGCGCTGTAAGCTGATCCACAGCTCCGACGTTAAATAAGAATAACATCATCACTACGTAGAGTGTTTTGCTATTCATTTTAAATAATTGAAATTGTTTTTCCATAATTAATTTTAATTGTTAAAGGTTTAAAAAATGTAGTTATTCAATAGTAAAATCTTATTTAGTTTAATATTGAAGTTGGTCTATACAAGTAGTATTAGTTATGCCAGAAAATGTATATCACAAGTGACATTTATTGTGAGAAACAACATCATTTTCAGCATGTAAATACTAATGTTAAATTTTACAAAAAGGCATAGAGATGAACCCACAGGACAGTGATCAACTGACTGTATAATAAATAGATCAGATTGACGCATCAGTTTGACCTATATGTGTGGTAACATATAAATGCCTTAGTCAAAACAATTGACTAACAACATTTCAGTAATCGGGAACAAAAAAAAGGTTGGGAAACTTGGTTTTTTAGATTTTAGGGGTTTCCAACTCTGTTTAAAAAAATAATATACAACAATGGCGTTGTCATTGATTTCTGCTAAAACAAAATACATTTTTAAGCTATCAATACGACTGCGCTTTAAAAACAATATTCTAATTGAGAATTTCCTTTAAGCCATGATTCAAAAGAAGTAAAGTGTTTATTTGACGTAGTTATAAAACAACTTAACTAACTGTAAGCAGTAGCAAAATGAAAAATTCAATAAGGATTAAGCCCATTACTGGGAAAACAGATTCTAATTGAGTACGATAAAAAATTCTAATAGTTGATGAAAGTTTGTTTGGATAGGATTTTTCATTGGTTTTTTTAAAAAATAGTTTTCTTTCTATAAGTATGAAAAAAGTAGTATCACAAAGTTAACAAATGCTTGCGTATTTTTCATCATTTAACAACACTTTATTAAAAAATAAAATTACGTAATTTTAATGTTAAATTAAGTTAGGACACCAATAAACCGAATACTGCCAAACAAACGACATATCTTAATTTCCATTCGTCAATCTATCAGCTATCGGCAGCCAAATCTACTTGGCTAATTAAATCATCTGCTTTACCATGCATATAACTTTTACAAATATTTTTAATTCATCCTTCGAGATGAAAAATCAAAAATAAACCTTGCTTATGTAGTTTAATGGAATTATATGGTTCCGTTATTTACTACGAAGTTGTTAAAAAAACCGGCTCCACCTAAGTGAAGCCGGTTCATATTTATTAGGAAAATTATTTATCGATTACTTATTGTCAATCAATAACATCTTCTTAGTCAAAGTGCGATCTGAAGTAGTCAAAGTATAGTATAACATACCTGACTTTAGATCTCCTCTATCCAAACTAAGTTCATTATAACCTGCTTCATAGTCACCACTAATTGACTTCAAGGTTCTACCTGAAACATCGTGGATGCTCATAGTCGCTGTAGTCGCCTGTGGTAAAATAAAACCAATCACCGTTTCATCACTGAATGGATTCGGTGTATTCTGCATCAAGGTAAACTTAGTTGATAATGCATCATCAAAGCGCAATGCTACATTCAATAAATTCAATTGACCGTTTTCTGTATTTATATCGTAAGCTTCTGCCTTCGTATAACGTGAGCTAATACTCAGGGCCTCACTCAATAGTGTGTTGCGCTTAGCAGCAAAAGTAACATAGTATAAAGCTTCATCTGCATTCACTCTTAGTGGACTGTTATTTGTCCAACTCGTTGTAATTGCTCCTTCAGACAATAGGCTCAATCCAAAGTTTGCGGCACTCATTCCCGCTAGGTCACCAGCTCGTACTTCTACAAACTCTAACAAGTCTGTATCAAAGTTTAGCGTATACTGGTATCCCATAATTGCTTCAAATTCGCTAGATGTAAATGCAACTTCATGCGTCTCCCCTACTTTTAGTTCAATATCTTGAACATTAAAAGGAAGATCACCATTGAAGCTTCTATCATCTACACTCGCTAATGTATTTGGAACTGCTGAACCATTTACATCACCAATTTTAACACCTACGAAATCTTGTTGTACCGATTCCGTTAAACCATTGATATCAACGACTTCAGGGAATGTTGTCATAAACGGATTCGTAGCATCTGGGAACACAAAGTTTGCATCCACAAATCGCCATGAGTTGTTATTCAGGAATTCTGTCTCAATCATCAAAATCATCTTACGTATCTCAACTAAGTCAAGCGTAGTAATTGTTCCTGAACGGTTAACATCTCCTGCAATGATCTTATAAGGTGAATCTAGTTGATTCACATTCAAAATATGCTGCGCAATCAATACTAAGTCAAATGAACTTACTCCATTCATTGGGAATTGATTGCTGAAAGGTGTCAAAGAATAGTTCTGCTCTAATGGTACATTGTTAAATGCATAGTTACCATCGTTACCTGTAACAAACATTTCGAAGAAGCTAGCTCCTCCTGATAGGTAAACCTCAACATCTTCTACTGCTTCCATTGTTTCTGTTCGAATCATACCTTCAATGCTACTTGCTTGTGGTGGTTCTGGTGTATCAACAGCAGTCACGTAGAAGCTATAAGCAATGTAGGAAGTATTTCCACAGTTATCTGTTGCCACAAAGTTCACAACGGTTTCAGTTGTTTCGTCTGGACAGTTTTGGTTCGGAGTGTTAGGTCCTTGCGGAGAAATGTTCACATTCGTATCACATTCGTCTGTTGCAGACAATCCTTCTAATACTTTGTCCTTCCATTCGTTGTACCAGAAATTCAAGTTAGATCCACAAACT
>CALGLS010000032.1 GCA_937959375.1 uncultured Saprospiraceae bacterium | reverse complement strand
TTGAATTCGGAATTTTGATTTTCCCCTTAACACGGTAGAAGGCAAAAATCAACGATTCAAAATTCAGAATTCAACGATTCAAAATTGCTCAAATTTAATAATATACACCTGAGTTACAAGTTATGTATATACGGTAGGCTTTGGCGGCAGGCAGGCTGAGAGATCACGGCTGAAAGATCGTGTCGGCTTTGCCTTTACTGAGCGATCGCTACGCTGAGGGACTTCACTCGACTGGCGATCACTTCAATTGCGGATTTACGTTAAAGGGAAGTCTCTCAGCGTAGCGATCGCTCAATGAGCCAAAAGGCGAATGATCTCTCAACCGGTTTACCGGTGATCTGACAGCTTAGCGATCTCATAAGTAGCCGACACAAAGAAGTTAAAGACAGAATGAATAAAATATTACTTTTGTATGTAACGTTTGGCACTATGTATGAGACTTTATAATGCCGACATCTTTGTATAAGATGCTTCAAATACTATTTTTGCTAAAGCAATCACAAACCAACAGTAAAAGCAACACATGAAGAATTCGATATTCACACTTCTATTCGTATTACTTTTCACAACAATTTCGTCAGCCCAAGTTGGATTTTCTATTGGATACAAAGACATTAGTGCCAATAATTGGGAAAATCTGATGGCCAATTATGATGTTGCTGCCCAAAACAACATATCGCCTCTTGGAGAAGGTACTGACTTTGCCTTAGACTACTGGTTTCGTTTGAAAAAGCGGCGGGTAGAATTTCACCCAGAATTGAGCTATTCTAGGTTTATTCGAAATGGAAGTGATATTGATCTAAAAAGTGGAATGCTTAACCTTAGTTTTCATACGAATATCTATCCGCTTGATTTTGGAGAAGATTGTAATTGTCCTACTTTTTCAAAAGGGGGTTCTTATATTGAGAAAGGTCTATTTCTTCAAATCTCACCTGTTGTAACTTATTTGAATAATTCATTCAAAAGTGAGTCAGTAAACGAAAAGGTAAGTGATATTGCTTATGGAGTTGGACTTGGGCTTGGAGTTGATTTTGGTCTATCTGATTTTATAACAATAACCCCTTTAATTCGATATTCTTATATCATGGATGCAGAATGGAAAGACTTGGATCAACATCTCAACATTGATGCACCAGATGCTGCTGATAAAAACATCAGTAACTTATCAACTTTATATGTTGGAGTAAGATTTGGATTTCGATTTGATGAGCGCAATAAGTACGGGTATCGCTAGTTGATTTTTTTCAAAACAACCTTTTGCGTAAAGCGCTAAAACTTAATCCGTTTCACAACGTCCCAGGTAACAATTCCTATACATACAGATACATTTAGGGAGTGCTTAGTGCCAAACTGTGGTACTTCGATACAACCATCAAGCAAGGGAAGAATTTCCTCACTTAGTCCATCTACTTCATTTCCAAACACAAGTACATATTTGTAGCCCATATCTGATTCAAACTTTTGAAGTGGAATGCTCATATCGGTTTGCTCAACACCATAGATTTTGTATCCTTCTTTTTTCAAATTATTGATCGCATCTACCACACTCTCGTGATGCTCCCAGTTCATTGATTCGGTGGCACCAATCGCCGTTTTCAGTATTTCTTTATGAGGAGGTTGAGCTGTAATTCCACAAAGCACCAATCGCTCTAATGCAAAAGCATCTGCTGTTCGAAAAGCAGAACCTACGTTTAATGCTGAGCGAACATTATCCAACATCAATACTACAGGCGTCTTTGCCATCTTCTTAAATCCTTCATTGTCTACTCGACCCAGTTCTTTTAAGCTTAATTTCTTCATACGTTGGTTATACATGCTTTTCTTAGAGTATCACATTTTATGAACTCTGATGGTTTAAATTCTCTCAGTCCTCTTCTTGATCAATATGACCATTACTTTGCGCGCAACAAAATTGTAGGAAAGGTGTGTAAAATAGGTGGAATTTATACTTTCTGATATACCAAAAAGCCGCCTGCGAAACTAGTTATAAAAGCTTAGTAGACCAACTTTTTTTAGATAATTATCGCTTTGACTAGTTATTTAGAAGCGGATATGTATTTATAACTTCAAAAGTTAAATGAGACATAATTACTTGATTATAGTTTATCCTTCTCCTTAATTTCCCCCATGTCCCCCTTTTGTCCCCTATCAATATTGGCTTTTTCACACGTTTTAGTGGAGATTTGTCCTGCTATAAAAGCGATAAATATTTATTTAATAAACGTATAAATTTAAATCCAATGAAAATAACTAGCACTAGATTAACTGGACTCATCATTACAATCCTTATTTCCTCATTCCTTTGTTCGTCATGCAAAAAAAATGATGACATGTCGAGTACGGGCGGTGAGATAGAATGGTTTGGTGGAATTGATTCAACAGAAATTGAGGAGTACAAAGGAGACATCGGAATAAGAATTAATTTGAGACCGATATTACGAAAAGGATATCAAGCGACAACTGTAAAGTTTGATATAGAAAGTAGCGAAGGGGATTATGATCGTCTAGTAGAAGTAGATCCACTCATCGGAATAGCTGAGTTAATCATTCCAGTTGAGACCTTATCGGCAGCACAAGAAGCTGAACTGCGAGACGGTGTCCCATTCGAAGTTGAAATATTAGATGCGAATCAAAATATCATCTATACAGAATCCGTCAGCATTATCTCTTTTCAAGAAAACAAAGCGCCTTACGACCTTAATGACTCGAACCTACCTTATCGAGATGAAGAAGTTTCATTCAGAGCTGATATGCCTCATTTTATTCAAGTGCTAGATGCAAATGGAATGGCAAGCCCTTGTCCAAATAGCAGGGCTTACTTGATAGGTAAACCGCTTTCTGCAGGATCATCAAATACTTTGTTATTTGAGGAGTGCTCTGACTTTGGAGATGGAAGAATAAATCAGCAATATTATTTTCATAAGTTTCCAAATGAAGAAAATGTTTTTGCGATTTATAGTAGAGAAACGAATCGATATTTGGCTTATGATGCCAATGACAATACACTGCGTCAATCTGGATTCTTAAGCCACCCTTATGGTATTGATGATGGTACATTAGCTTATAATTATAAATTCATTATCAGCAAAGAACAAAACGGTTTGTACGTCATTAAACGATATGACAATGGGGTAAGTATGAAGCGAGAGTTTAATGGTTTTTCTTATTATTGGAGAGGTATTCCAAGTGGAACAGTAGAGTACTTTAGAATTATTGCCTACAATACAGATTATGAAATAGAACAATTAGAAACAAAACAATTGGCTCCTATTCTTCCAGGAGCTAAAACCAGTTTTGGATTTAATAATACCTTAGTTAATTGTGGTTCTGGAGAATTGAGTCAAGAAGTAGGAACAGAAAAAACGTTTACAACAACACAAACATCTTGGTTCCAAGAAACAATTGGTATGAGTAGCCGACTCACTTTAAATGCCAGTGTAACCGTTGGGGCTAAGGCTGAAGCAAGCTTTTTTGGAAATGGAGGTGAAGTATCAGGTTCAGTTACCGCTGGTGTGGAGGTTTCTGTTGGCGCAACTCAGGAATCTACAACAGGTACTGAATTTACAGACGAAATATCTGAGCGATTCTTTTCAACAAGAAAGGTGACCGTTCCTCCAGGTGCTGCCTCACTGGTATATGATGCGCGCCAGACCTATTCAAATGTCAGATTACCATTTGCGCAGCGACTTAGATTAAGAGGGCGTGAAGTAGATCCCCTTGCCGGAAATGCTATTATTGGCCCATTATTCGGAACTGACCTCGTAACACAATTGCGTATGGCAAATTTTAAAGGTTTAATCACGTTTGTTGGTTCAGACTATGTAGAAATTACGATACTTGGTAATACCCTTCTAAATAATTTTGTGGAAACCAAGAGTGAAGTAAAAGATGTAAACCCGGAGTGTGGTTAAGTCTCATTTGAGCTTATCAAAGATTCCAGTTCATCTAAGCAGGTAGTCAATTTAGACTATATAATAATTTCTGTGTCTTTTAAATTTATACCTGCCGGCAGGCAGGCATCAGAACTTATCCTAAAGATAAATTTGAACACCTGCTTAAATAAAAAGCATCAAATAGTTAGTATTCTTTTTCAGGAAAGTTAACTTTGAAAAGCAATTATTAATAGAAGTTATCTAAAGCATTTAAAACTTGTCGTTGAAAAAAACAATCCATTTATTTGTCTTATTGATCGCATTTTCCTTTTCATCGAATGCCAATACCCCCATATTGCAATTAGCAAAGCAATGTGCGGGTATGGCTGAAAAAGAATGTATGGATAGCCTTTTTCAAAAGATTGAGTTGCTTGAACCTGACAGTGCTTTCATTGTTCTGGAAAAAACTGGAATTATATTTAGTAAAAAAGGAAAGTTTGAGTCTGCTCATCTGTTTTTTGATAAAATGAAAGCCTACCAAGCAGATGATGATTATGAGAAAAGCAGGAATGTTGCTGCTTTAAAAGGAAAAGCTTTTTTGTATTCCGGAGATCTTGAAAAAGCACATCAATTTTTCAAGGAACAGCTTTTGTGGTCAGAAAAAATCGGAGATAAAAGTAAAATCGCACTAGCAAAAACAAACCTTGGGAATATCAATCGCAAAAAGGGGGAAAGAGATTTAGCGATAAAATATTTTCATGAGTCGATTGCTCTATTAGAGGAAAACAAAGATACTGCTCGATTAGGATCACCCTATTACCAATTGGGTATTTTGTATGGTATGCATGACAATGAAAAAAAATCAATTGATGCATTTCGTCAAGCAATTTATTATTACCGTGCAGCAGACATCAAAGATTATGTAGCAGCTTCTCAAGTTAACCTGGGTAATACATTTATATCCATTGGGCTACTAGACAGTGCTATTTATTATTTAAATACGGCGCTTCCTTTCTTTGAAGAAAACGAAGAGCTACGTGATTTAGTAAATGCTAAAACTCAGCTTGGACGAGCCTATGGTATGAAGGGCGATCATGAAGCGGCCGTTAACGTTGTTTTAGAAGCGACCTCCATGGCAGAACAGCTAAATGTTACACCACAAGTAGCTTACAATTATCGTCTACTTAGTACTTTGTATCGCTCCTTGAATCAACCTCAATTGGCAGTAAATGCAGCTAAGAAGTCGGTGGCCGAACACAGAAAAATAGGCATCAACGATGGATACGATCGCTCCCTAAAAGAATTATCGGAGGCGTATGGAGCTGCGGGGGATTACAAAAATGCTTATGTCTTCTCTCAAAAATCAAGGGTCCTGTCAGATAGTCTTTTTACAGAATTAAAAGAATACGAAATAGGCAAGGCAGAAGAGAAATTTGAAAAAGCAAAGAAAGCACAAGAAATTGCTGTTGTTGAAGCAGAACGAGAATTAGAGAAGGTCAAACGTTCGAGGTTGCAACTTTTGATTATGTTGATTTCGCTTTTAGCCTTCTCAGGCATTAGTTTATTTTACCTAAAGAATAAGAAAGATAAAATACTACTAGAAAAGCAGCGGGATATAGAAATAGGGAAACGAGAAAATATCGAATTAGAGAAACAGCTTTTACAAAAAGACTTAAATCAAAAGCGACGTGAATTAACAAGCAATGCCCTACTGATTTCTAAGAAAAATGAATTTCTTAAATCTCTTTTAAAACGAATCGAAAGTGGAGCGCATGAACCTCAAAAACTAAAGCGCTTGGTCAAAACAGAATTACAATCAGATCAAGATTGGGATGACTTTATCGCTGCATTTAGAAATTCGCATCAGGCCTTTTTCAATAAATTATTCGAAATTGAAAAATCACTTTCTAAATCAGAATTAAAACTTGCTTGTCTACTGAAAATGAATTTTCAAACAAAAGAGATAGCTTCATTATTAAACATCTCTTATGAAGGTGTAAAAAAAGCAAAGTATCGTTTAAAACAAAAACTACAAATAGGAACCGCTATGGATTTACACAGCTTCATTTTATCTATTGATTGATTGATTGATTGATTGATTCAGACAACAGCTATCTTTCACTACTTACTTCTTAGCAAAAACAACTACGTTCTCACCTTTTATTGACAAGCGATTTACCGACTCCTCTCCTATCAATTCTACCGCATTTTGTCTCTTTGTTTTAAAACCAACATCCTCTAATCGTACAATAAAATCATCGAGCCCATAAATACGAACATGATCATCTTGACCGAAATGTTTTTCACGATCCGTCTTTGATGTTATTGTGGGATCCTCATAAGTTGGTCCTTTTTGAAAAGGCGTTTGCAATAACACAGTACCTCCAGGTTTTACAATTCGAAACAACTCTTCCATTGCTTTTCGGTCATCTGGAATATGTTCTAAAACATGAAAACAGATAATGAGATCAAATCGGTTCTCTGGTTCTGGAATAGCTGTTATGTCATAGTTGCAATCCTCATATTGAGATTCGTAATCTGTTGTTACATAATCTAGTTTAGGATACTTGCGTAGCAATCGTTTGAGTGGACGAGATGGCGAAAAGTGCAGCAGGCTCCATGATTGTTTTTCCAATTCGAAGGTCTTTTCAAAAAGCAAAGTCGTCATTAATCGCGTACGCGCAATACTTCCGCATGCAGGACACAAGTTGTCAGCTCCATCGTGTATCGATATCCATTTTTTCAGATTCGTCTTACAAATCGAACAATGGTATCCTTGTCCTCTAAATGGCACCGAATAAATACTGCGCATCACAGGCTCTAAACCAAATAGAAGTGATTCTGGTAAGATAGACTTAAGAGTAGTTTTTATTTGCCGGTACATGATTCTTTGTTGTGTAGTTGTTGAGACAGGAGTCCGAAGACCGAAGTCCGAAGTGCTCTTCTAACGTAAGTTTATGCTAGTAGGAAACTTCGATCTTCGGTCTCCCGTCTTCGGTCTTCCTCTCAATTAGCTGCCACATCCACAGAGCTTCCCTTCGACTTGTATTTCTTAACCATACAAGCTTTAATGAAGGCAACAAAAATCGGATGAGGTTTTTCAACAGTACTTTTCAATTCAGGATGAAATTGAACACCTAAGAAAAACGGATGATCTTCTAGTTCTACAATTTCTACCAGTCCAGTAGCAGGATTAACACCGGTCGTTTTCATACCCGCTTCTTCCAGTTGCGTTCTGAAATCATTGTTGTATTCATAACGATGACGGTGACGCTCTTTAATCAATTCTGATTTGTAAGCGGCATAAGCGAGAGAACCTTTTTCAATTTTACAATCGTAAGATCCCAATCGCATGGTTCCTCCCTTTTGAGTAATCGACAACTGATCAGGCAATAGGTCGATCACAGGGTTTGGTGTTTTTGAATTAACTTCAGTTGAAGCAGCTTTTTCTAAACCTAAAACATTTTGAGCATACTCAACGACTGCACACTGCATTCCCAAACAGATACCAAAGAATGGAATGTTGTTTTCACGAACATATTTAATGGATTTCAACTTTCCTTCCACTCCACGTTCACCAAATCCTGGTGCAACCAATATACCATCATACTGACTCAGCAATTTTTCAATTTCCTCTTCACTGGTTTCCAATGATTCTGAATGGACTGGATCGACAATCACCTTGCATTCATTGACAGCGCCGCCATGAATAAATGACTCATAGATTGATTTGTATGCGTCTTGCAATTCATTGTACTTACCAATTAAACCAACTCGAATTTCTCGTTTTGGATTTTTTAGCTTGTGCAAAAAGGTTTCCCATTTTTTCAAATTAGGCTCACGCATATCTGCCAAACGCAATTTGTTAATCACCGTTGAATCTAAGCCTTCTTTCAGCATCAGCATGGGTACATCATAAATGGTATCTGCATCAATCGCTTCTATCACTGAGCTCACTTCTACATTGCAAAAGAGTGCCAGTTTACGACGAATATTCATATCTAAAGCATACTCAGTTCTGCAAACTAGGATATCAGGTTGTATACCATTGGTTTGTAATTCTTTTACAGAGTGCTGCGTTGGTTTTGTTTTAAGTTCTTTAGCTGCGCGTAGGTACGGAATCAGCGTGAGGTGAATCACTAGACAGTTATCTGTACCTAATTCCCAGCGGAGCTGGCGTAATGATTCGAGGTAAGGTAATGACTCTATATCACCTACGGTACCTCCAAGTTCAGTGATCACAATATCATAATCTTCAGAAGACTGACCAAGCAACTGAGCTCTACGCTTAATTTCATTTGTTACGTGAGGAATCACCTGAACTGTTTTTCCTAAATAGTCGCCTCTTCTCTCATTGTTGATAACCGTTTGATAAATCATACCAGTGGTAACGTTATTAGCTTGAGAGGTAGGGATATTCAAAAATCGTTCATAGTGACCTAGGTCTAAGTCAGTTTCAGCACCATCCTCTGTTACGAAGCATTCACCATGCTCATAGGGATTTAGTGTGCCTGGATCGACATTAATATAAGGGTCAAACTTTTGAATGGTTACTTTATAGCCTCTAGCTTGGAGTAATTTAGCAAGAGAAGCTGCAATGATACCTTTACCTAAGGAAGAGGTAACACCGCCCGTAACGAAGATGTATTTGGTCATTTAAAAAGGTCTTTAAAATATGAACTATGATACTGTTATTACGGGATACAAAGGTAGGTAACAATTGGGAAGAAAAAGATTCGAACGAAGGTTATATTAAAAAAAACAAATAATGCCTAAAATACATAAGACAACAGCCCCAAAGGTTATTCATTAATGAGATGCCTTGGTATGTAAAAAAAGCCTAATTTCATTGAGTTATTAAACGCGAATCTGTCAAGCAACTAGGCAAGATTGGTACAGTACTTGCCTCTATAGAATCGTTATCAAATAAACCCTCCCACGTTTACTCTAACAAAAAAATACCTGCCGAAAGGCACGATAAAATATTCAAAATAAAACCATTTTCAGTAACAGTTTTATACCTACAGGCTGTGTCTTAATTGACTCAGCCTTTTTTTATATATGAAGCATATTGTTTTTCATTTAATAATACATGCACATAATAAATATAAGAATTAATTCTTGACTTAAAATATAATTTGTTCTAAATTGCGTCTAGTCATAGAAACTCCCTCCTGTTTTAGTAACACCTATTATACACCAAAATTTTACACATGTCGCCAACCAAGCTTACTAAAAGCCTTTTGTCATTGCTATGCATTTTTAGCATCTCTTCTACTTCTCTCCACGCCACAGAATATTTTAAAAATTTACAAGCCACTTATAACATGGGTCCTATTGATGGAATCATGATAAAAAATTCGTGCTCCAAAAAAGAAGCCGCCTGCGAAGGTGTTTGTGAATGGATCGATGGCCGTGTTTATGCCGGCGAGTTCAAACATGGTCAACCAGATGGTTGGGGCAAGTTGACTTGGAAAGATGGAGCGGTCTACGAAGGACAGTTTGAAAATGGAATGCGTCATGGAAAAGGAGAACAAACTCTGCTTAATCGTGATCGATATGTAGGAGAATGGAAAGAAGGATATATGTCAGGTAAAGGTAACTACGTATGGTCTGATGGTACCTACTATGATGGTGAATTTCATAAAGATAAGATGGAAGGAAAAGGTAAAATTTCACTTATCAACGGTGAGTCGTATGAAGGAGTTTGGAAAAATGGATTTGCGGATGGAGAAGGAACCTATGTTCTGATTGATGGAACCAAATATATGGGACATTTCAAGCACGGAAAGCGCCACGGCCAAGGTGTCATAACTTGGACCACAGGAGATGTCTTAATGGGTACTTGGCACAAAGGTCAGATCAATAAAGAAAGTAACTTTAAATTTGAAAATGGCGACAGCTTCTCTACCAAATGGAAAAAGGGTGAGATGACTAATAAAGGGATCTATAAAATCATGAGTGATGAGCGCGAGATTTATGGAAATATCCACACTGTAGAAAGTGAAACGATTAGCGATGAGGCTCTATTTGAATCTACTAGTCCCAATATCGCCTTGGTTTACTACGCTGTTTCACTGGAATTCAAATTCAATAAAGATTTTAAATTAGCCAAGCATTATATGGAATTGGCCCAACAGTATATTACGCCATCTTCTGATCTGAACAAATTAATTCATCACCAGCTTGAATTGATTGAGGATAAAATGGATGAAATGTAATTAATGGAGACGGAAGACCGAAGTCCGAACCTGTCTATATGCGCTGCCAGATAGAGACGGAAGTTTCTCTTCTAACGTAGGGGCCCGCTAGTGTAAATACGCTAGCGGGCTCTTATGCGTAAGACCACGAAAGAAGAGAAACTTCGGACTTCCGTCTTTGCAGGCTGACCGTTAATTGAATTTGGCATTCGGAACAGGGGCTAAATGTAAAATGTAAAACCGCAAAAGTCCAAATGTAAAAGTTACCCACGAATGACATGCTACGCCAGAAAGGCGCGATTTCCGGATACTTTTACATTTTGACTTTATCATTTTGCGGTTTTACATTTAAAAAATTTCCTAAAAGCGATGCAGCTAAATATTCAGAGAACTGACTTAGCGGTCAACCTGTTCGGACTTTAATCTTCCGACTTCCCACCACCACTCACTGTCAGTATACAGACAACTATACTAGTATCTTCCTAATAATCCAAGTTTTAATACATCTATTCTCTGTTATTTACTGTTCAAGAGTATAGTTTTAAGGAAATTATTGTTGAACTTCGCGTCTCCTTAAGCTGACCGTTTTTTTTCGGCCTTTATATTAAATACTACTTTATTAAATAATATATTTTATGTCTTATTTACAAACGACCCACGACGTATATAAAAAAGCTGCTGAGACCCCTGATGTAGGACTTTGCTGTACCACTACACCTGTTTGGCAACTACCTGGCTTAGAAATGCCTAGTATCATGATGCAAATGAATTATGGTTGTGGAAGTACCGTTCATCCTAGAGACCTAGTAGACTCTCCTACTGTACTTTATGTAGGAGTTGGTGGAGGAATGGAGCTTTTACAATTTGCTTACTTCAGTCGCCAAAAAGGTGGTGTTATTGGTGTAGACGTAGTTGATGAAATGCTGACTGCTTCTCGCGAAAATTTCAAAGAAGCTGAGGCGCTAAATCCTTGGTTCAAATCCGACTTTGTAGATTTAAAGAAAGGAGATGCACTTAATCTACCAGTTGCAGATAACTCTGTTGATGTGGCAGCACAAAATTGCTTATTCAACATTTTCAAAAAAGAAGACCTTAAAAAAGCTTTACAGGAAATGTATCGAGTCATGAAACCACATGCTCGACTGGTTATGTCTGACCCAATTTGCAATCAGCCTATTCCTGAGAACCTTAGAGCAGATGAAACGCTACGCGCGCTTTGTCTTAGTGGATCCTTGCCTTTAGATGAATACATCCAAATGATTACGGATGTTGGATTTGGTACCATTGAGGTTCGTGCAAAACGACCTTACCGTATTCTTTCACCGGAACATTATGACACAGATAAAAACATCTACATTGAAAGTGTTGAAGTATGTGCGATCAAAGATCCGATGCCAGAAGATGGTCCTTGCGTTTTTACAGGTAAGACTGCAATTTATTATGGAACAGAGGAATTATTTGATGATAAAGCAGGACATGTTCTACTTCAGAATCAACCTTTAGCGATTTGTGATAAAACGGCAAATGCATTAACAAGTCTTGGTAAAAAAGACATTTTCATTTCTGAATCAACGCACTTCTATGATGGCGGTGGCTGTTGCTAGAATAATTTAAATATAGATTAAGTCCCCAATTTTGAGTCTTCAAAATTGGGGACTTTTTTTTGTGTTTGCCTAATAAAAAAACCGTCCCGACTTAAAATCAGGACGGTCAAACATGTAATCGCCTACTAGAAACTTTTCTTTATTTAGTTTTTTTTTGTTTGGGTGTCTTCTTTTAAGTTGTTTAATTTCTTGGGCTAAAACAACCGTCCCGACTTTAAGCCAGGACGGTCAAACATGTAATCGCCTACTAGAAACTTTCTTTATTTAATTCTTCTTGGATTTTCATCCCTAATCGTTTTAATTTTTTTTGGGTAAAATCGTCCCGACTTAAAGTCGGGACGGTCAAACATGTAATCGCCTACTAGAAACTTTTTTTATTAGTTTATTTGTTTGGGAACAATTTTAATCGTTTGGGTAAAGTATCTATAGGTCTTTTTAGCAAAAAAATTCTATTTAATTTCGTATTTTCTTATCTTCAATGGAAGCTAATTGATGTGGTATAACGTCGATCAATCCTGAGTCATTTGGCAAGAAACTTTGAGCAAGTTTAAAGTTATCTTCCGCCAAATCATATTCATCAATTGCTTTGAATTCTAAAGCCAAGCTGTAACTTGCAAAACCAAGATTTGGTTCTAAATCAGCCATGAGATCATTGTCTTTCATTAGTAGAACTTCCAAGGTTTCTACATCTCCGATCAACTCAGTCCCATCTTTCATTCTATAAACGGATTCTCCAGTTGGAATTCCTTTTTTGAATTCGAAAACGTATTCATCACCATTATTAAATCGTACCGTTGCTTCGCTTTGAATTTTATCTTTTTTCCAGACAGCAGTGAATACTTCTCCTGTTTCCCAAGCTAAAATCCCCTCACCGTGGCGGCTACCTTTTTTGTAGGTTCCAATGAAACGACTTCCATCCAAATAAATATGAGTGCCTTCACCATGCGCTAAACCATGCTTCCATTCTCCACCATAACTTTCTCCGTTTTCATATTCTAAGATTCCAGTTCCGTGCATTTTGTCTCTATCAAAAGTGCCACTATATTCATGACCACAAGCGAAAGAATACTTCCCTCTTCCATCCATAAATCCATCTTTCCATTCTCCTTCGTAGGTGCTTCCATCATCTAGTTCTTGTACACCCCAACCATGTCGAAGCCCACTATCAAACTCACCGGTATATGTACTACCATCCGTCCAATGATAAGTCCCTTTTCCGTGAGGAGTACCATACTCAAACTCACCTTCGTAAGTCTCACCGTTTTCAAAGACACGTTTTCCTTCACAATGCTTAATCGTCTCATCACAATTAAGATCACTTAATGAACAAGTAAGAAACTGATTCGTCTTTTTAACTATAATAATTTTCTCAAAACTTGAAACTGTCTTGGCTACCAGACTTGGTAAACCAATATGCATGAACATGCAAAAGACAAAGATTATTCTCTTTGATTTCATTTGTTGTGTGTTTAATTGTTAGGTTAGGTTATGCAAGATCATCTTCGTTGCCTTCGACGTTTCTTACAATTCAAAGATGGATCAATTGGCAGCTCTTAGCAAATCTTTATCGCACAACTTTGTGACTTGCCTAATTAAATACTTAAACACATGTGATCTAAATTACATATTAAAAACAATGGTTTTCTGTGACAATTTTACTATCATATATAAATTTAATACAATTCATTTTAAATTGATAAACAGGCAACAAGATCACTTTTTACCCATAAAATAGAAATGGCGACCTGTTACAGTCGCCATTTAATGCTAATATGTTATTTTTCAAAAACACGATAATTCGTGCTTTATAATCGATATTCATTTGTTACACATGTAAAAAGAATTTCTTTATTTTATTAGAATGTAATTTTTAAAAGGAAATAAAAAAGTGTGTCTCAGGGGGAACATCTTCATTACCATCATCAGAGGATTCTTCCATAGCTCCCATTTCATTCATACTCTTCATCATAAGGAATCCAAGGTAACCTTCATCTTGGTTTAATACACCTAATCTATTATTGGTCATGTGAATATAGTCTGCATAGTGTTCCCACAATTCAAAGTTTGCGGGAGGTCCTTCTGTAAAAGTATATCGATTTGCTTTTGATCGTGGACTTAATAGTTGATCTTGTTGCGCAGTACGAAGTTTTATTCCAGTGTCCTTATTAGATGAAATCCAGTTTCTAAGTAATTGGTCATCAAACTCTCCTTCGCTTTCCAAATTATCCCACATTACTTTATGATAAGTAACTAGACTTTTCTTTTGTAGAATATAAGCATCATTAAAGGCTGTTAATTTTTCTTGCTTTTGCTTTTCCTGTTCTTTTGCACTTGTGTTTTTTAGTTTAAACTGAAAAGCGCTTGGCAACCAATTATGAAAGTAAGCTTCAAAAAATCGACAGGCCTCCTCTTTAGTCATTCCAACAGAGTGTACAAATGAAAGATGTAGTTTAATGGCCAAGCCTAAGGCATCATCATATGTCCATTTTCCTGTCTTTTCTAACATACTCTCTAGCACCACTTTGGATGATGCCTGAAACTGCTCCTCAGCAATCGCAACTCCTGTTTTACCACCATAACGTTTTAGCTCTGGCTGATAGGTTTCGTAACGAAATGAATTATTAGGATACCACTTGTAATCTTTAGGAAAACCAGGTGGGTACTTAGGCTCAGTTCTCAAAGATGGTCTTGACTCAAAATAGTTTTTGAAATGCTCCTCTAAATTGGGTTCAAAAATGGTTTGCAGTTTTTCAGACTCGACTTGAAAGCGAAGGCGAATGTGCGGACCACGTTCCCAATAACGTATAAAGAAAAAGGATTTTGTAATGCCTGTACGCATCGTGATGTCAGCAAAAGGGAGGACAGCTTCTGTGAGGAATTGTTCCCAAGGCTCATTGTAGTACAGATGAGCCGAGAGCCAAGTTGGTGTATTTTCAGGTTTCATATATAATACTTAAAGTACTTCAATATATCGGTACAGCAAAACCGACAAAAGAACTTTATTAAGCTAATCGCTTTGTTAGTAGGTAGTCAATATGGCAAATATGGTTATAGTCAATAATTCGTTACAAAATCTTAGCCAATTTTGTAATATGTTAGGAACTACAAGGGTTTTACACGAAAAAATTATAAAAGATCTCAATCTCATTTGAGATATTTGTCATATTAAATATAATTTACATAAAAGTTTTGGGAAATGCCCAATTTAGAAAGAAATATATGGCAATTTAATTAAAAACTTGCCTCTACCACAACGAAAAAACCCTCCATGATTAAAAATCACAGAGGGCTTTTCTCTTTTATAAGCTAGACACACAAAGGTGATCACAAGTCTCTTTTCAGAGAGCTTACTCCTACCTATGCTTTATCGTCATTTACTTCTTCGTACTCAACGTCAGTTACATCATCTGCAGTGTTTGAACCAGGGTCAGCAGCACCATCCGTAGGATTGTCTGTTGGTTCAGCAGTTGGTGCACCATCTTGACCTTGTGCGTACATATCTTGGCTAGCTGCCTGCCATGCTGCATTCATCTTTTCCATAGCAGCGTCGATCTTGTCTAAGTCAG
Organism: uncultured Saprospiraceae bacterium; assembly: GCA_937959375.1. Lineage (GTDB taxonomy): Bacteria > Bacteroidota > Bacteroidia > Chitinophagales > Saprospiraceae > CALGLS01. The sequence continues at coordinate 3,391 of CALGLS010000032.1, read as the reverse complement.
CCATCTTGTGTGCTTCAGACAACTCTTCTTTAGCCGCTTCGATATCCGCTTTCTTAGCATCAGGAATCTTCTCACCGTACTCTTTCAATTGCTTTTCCGTTTGGAAAATCAAAGAGTCAGCAGCATTCATCTTGTCTACCTTTTCACGGGCAGCCTTGTCAGTATCTGCGTTAGCTTCAGCTTCTGTACGCATTCTTTCGATTTCTTCTTTTGACAAACCAGTAGAAGCTTCGATACGAATACTTTGCTCTTTACCAGTTCCTTTGTCTTTAGCAGAAACGCTAAGGATACCGTTAGAATCGATGTCGAAAGTTACCTCAATTTGAGGTACACCTCTTGGCGCTGGTGGAATATCAGATAATATGAATCGACCAACTGCACGGTTGTCTTTCGCCATTGGGCGCTCACCTTGCAAGATGTGAATCTCAACAGATGGCTGGTTGTCAGCTGCTGTAGAGTACACTTTTGATTTCTTAGATGGAATCGTTGTATTTGCGTCGATGACTACATCGTATACGCCTCCCATTGTTTCGATACCCAATGAAAGTGGCGTTACGTCAAGTAGCAAAACATCTTGTACATCACCGCTCAATACACCACCTTGAATAGATGCTCCAATAGCAACTACTTCATCAGGGTTTACAGATTTGTTTGGCTTCATGCCAAAAAACTCTTCAACAGCCTGCTGAATTCGAGGAATACGAGTTGATCCACCTACAAGAATAACCTCATCGATTTCACTTTTTGATAAACCTGCATCTTTTAAAGCCAATTCACAAGGCTTCAAAGTGCGCTGTACCAAGTCGTCAGCCAATTGCTCAAACTTAGCACGAGGCAATTTCACTACAAGGTGCTTTGGTACACCATCAACAGCAGTGATGTAAGGTAAGTTGATTTCTGTTTCTGAAGAAGCAGATAGTTCAACTTTTGCTTTTTCAGCAGCTTCCTTTAAACGTTGAAGCGCCATAGGGTCTTTACGCAAGTCTATGTTCTCCTGATCTTTGAAAGTATCTGCTAGGTATTTAATAATTACACGGTCAAAGTCATCACCACCAAGGTGTGTATCACCGTTTGTTGATTTTACTTCGAATACTCCCTCTCCTAGTTCAAGGATAGAGATATCAAATGTACCACCACCAAGGTCATACACTGCAATCGTTGCATCTTTACCACGCTTATCCAATCCGTAAGCTAATGCAGCTGCAGTAGGTTCGTTGATGATACGTTTAACAGTCAAACCAGCGATTTCACCAGCTTCTTTAGTTGCTTGACGCTGTGAATCGTTGAAGTAGGCAGGTACAGTTACAACTGCTTCGGTAACGGTGCTACCCAAGAAGTCTTCAGCTGTTTTTTTCATTTTTTGCAATACCATTGCAGAAAGCTCTTGAGCAGTATACAATCTGCCTTCGATATCTACACGTACGCTATCATTGTCACCTTTTACCACTTTGTATGACATGTGATCGATTTCAGATTTTACTTCACTGAATCGGCTTCCCATGAATCGCTTGATAGATGAAATGGTACGGGTTGGGTTTGTGATTGCCTGACGCTTTGCAGGATCACCGATTTTACGCTCACCATTGTCCATAAATGCAACAACAGATGGAGTTGTACGACGCCCTTCATCGTTGGGAATCACAACCGGTTCGTTACCTTCCATAACGGCAACACATGAATTGGTTGTTCCTAAGTCAATCCCAATTATTTTACTCATTCTATAAGATTTAATATTAAGTAATTTCAGTTTACATACTTCATTGATCAATAGATATGCCAAGGCCAGAATGAGCGAAAAAGCTGACTTTTTGCTAGTTTTTAGATAAAAAATCGGGAATCTATGTCAGATTTAGCTAATAATTGCGTGACAAAACGTCAGAATGGCGGACAGGTCGATTGATAGCTCAATATTCAGAATAGATCTGAAATACTATAGTCAGTTATAAAACAGATTACTACAATAGAAATTACGCGAACTAAGTGCTTGGACAAAATTAAGTTATAGTTCAATCATCGAGCCTTTTAGTCCTACTTTTCCCAGATTTTAAGGTACAGCCACAAGGATGAAGCATAAAATTTAGTCAATTAGAACTAAAATTCTTCACTGATTAATGTAAACCCAATTTTGTCCAAGCACTTACTTACTTAACAAAGTACATATCAATCGGATCACCATTCTTAATCGGAACCTTACCCCGATGCTGGCAATTCACCTGCCCTTTGACTAGATCATAAGTAGTTTGAGAAATATTAATTTGATTGGCTTCACTCGCTGCCTCAACACGTGCACTAATATTGACCGCATCTCCCCAAATATCAAAGGCGAATTTTTTATCTCCCACAACCCCCGCAATAACTTCTCCTGTATGGATTCCGATTCGAGCTTCAAAGAAAGGTTCCTTTTTGCTCACTTGCTCGGCTTTCCATTCAGCTAAGAAGACTAGAATATCTTGTGCCGCTCTTATAGAATCTAGTGCATGACATTGATTGGGTTCCGGAACACCTCCTACACAGAGATAGGCGTCTCCAATAGTTTTTATTTTCTCTAAACCATGTGTTGAGATAATTCGATCAAAGTTTTTAAAACAATAATCTAAAATACTAATCAACTTTGCCGGACTCATCTCTCTGGACTTGATACCGAAGTTTTTAAAATCCAACATCATTATGCTTGCTTTGGCAAACTGACGAGGAATAACACGCCCCGTTTCTTTAAGTTCGGTAGCAATATCTTCCGGAAGTATATTGTGTAGTAATTGGTCTCCTCTTAATTTTTCTTTTGCAATTTCTTCGTTTTTCTCTTCTACTAATTTGTCGGCAGCGACTTGCTTGACAAAGACATTGAAGATGGTAGTTGATACAATAAATGAGGTTAAGGTAACACCAAGCGCTTCTAATGAATTTAGAATATAAGCTTCTTTGTCCTGAAAAAACAAGTAGAAAATCGCAACTTGAATAACAAAGAAAGAAATCAAATTTAGAGCGATTCTTTGCTTATGCTGCATTAACAAGCCAAAGTTTGCAATGATGATGTAGATATAATACATCGTCAAAGAACTTCGATCGATTAAGGTCAAGAGCGACATAGCCACCAAGGTAAACCCTAAAAAGATCGCCCAACTATAAAAGAAAAGTGGGCTTCGACTAAATGTTCCTTTTGAAAATGCCTTTTTATTTTTTTGAATTATAAGGACTGGAATTATAAATAGGAAAAAACAGAGGTGATTGATGAAAAGGTAATGGTATATACTCCAAGTGTCAAACTTTCCATTAAGGTAACGGAGGTAATCAAGATACAAAACTAAGAAGGCGAATATTAAACCGGTGATCGAAATGGCATAAACCCTAAACGAGTTAGCGACACGCAGCTTTTGAATGACTAAAGGCAGTA
>CALGLS010000031.1 GCA_937959375.1 uncultured Saprospiraceae bacterium | reverse complement strand
AAAGCAGTAATGGGGGTGTTCTTCGTTTTGTTTTATATTAATACGTCTTGTTTTTGTTTTCAATCGAGTGTCAAATGTTTACTCAAATAGTAAGTCAAGCTATTATTTAGCTAACTTGCGATCTTTGATAAACTCTTTAATGCCACCTCTAAGTAGGTGCTCCTGTCCTGTAGAATCAACGTAAAAAATCTGAACTTCAAAGTTTTTACCATTCTTTTTTTGGTTGTTGAAATGAGTGATTTCTATAGAATTTCCATCGTATGAGAAATGAACACCTTTAGAATCTTTATCACTATCTGGAAAGTTTGGATTGCTTTCAACGTAAGACAAAATTTCGTTGGTGTCAGTGTTTACAATTTTCGCAATAAACTTCTCGTCCAACAATAATTGGTGATTATCGTGAATCAATTGGAAGTTCAGTTGGGTATAAGCCCACTTGGTATTTCGCTTACCAATCTTTGTAATCTTCTTACCGAAACGTTTTTTCTGTAGCGATACATTTTGGTAAACTACACGTGTGTTATCAATGATGTTTCCAATTCGTGCAAGACGGGCTTCTTCCATTTGAGTGGCCATCAAGTCTTGTTCAACCTTTTGCTTTTCAGCGTCAATTTTTTCTTTGGTGCGTTCGATTTTTGAAATCGTTTGACGCATCTCAACCTTTTCTGCTTCTAGTTGATTGATACGTTGCTGATCCAATTGATCTTGACGAGCAAGATCTGAGATCTCTAATTTCACTGCGTTGTAAGATTGCTCGATTGATTTCAACTTTTTAGATAAACTTTTTAAAGTCTTATCCTGTTTAGAAATTTTTCTGCGCAATCGTCTTGCCGTAGACTCCAATTGAGCTACGCTGTCTCTTAGTAATTCAATGGTACTTTCGTATGTAAAATTGAGTTCCTCTGCAGCAATACGAAGGTTCGTTTCTTCTTCCAATGTGTTTTGGAGATATTCGATTTCACCAATTTGATGTACAATCGTTTTATCTCTAGTGTCAATTGTGTTACTCTGGTGGGTGCTAAATGCCGCAAGGCTAATGATGATGACCGAACCTAGGGCTGCTAATAGTGTTCTACTCATGAGGCTTAAATTAATAGGTGTTTTAAAATGTTATTATCAATTCTCTAAATTTCAAGATTTTCTTTTAGAGGAAACTTATTTCAAAATCTGTTTGCTCGGAATTTCGACTGATCGTCATATCCAAGGCAGTCATGAAAATTTTCTTTTCTTTTTTATTTTTAAAAGTAGTTTTCCCTGAAAAGGAAATAACTACAGGTTGCTTGCTGTTGTCAATTGTTGCTAGTTCCAATGATTTGCAAATTCCTTTTTCCTCATTTTTTTTGATAAAAGCCTGAATGGCATCTAAAAGTTGATCTCCGCTACTTTTTACAAGCTTGCAGGCTGTCCATTCTAATTTCAATCGCTTAGGATTGTAGTCATAGATGAAAGCAACAGTATGGCTTGGGTTTGAATTTTTTGATAGGGAGAGCGAAGCTTTACTAATAGGAATATTAGGATTTGAAGGCTGAGAACAACTGCAAAGTTGTACCATAGCTAAAATCAGGAGAACGCTAAGATGTTTCATTGACATGGTCTATTCTAGTGTGTGCTTGACGTAATTGTCTTTTAGTTCATTACATATTACGAATAAAACATATGTAACAAATATTATTCCAAAAGAACATATAATAATTCTTCTACGGAGATTTTAAGATTTTGGCTTATATTTGAGCAATTATTTTTCTCCAACACGTAAAAAACAACTAGTGAGCGAACTCCGCCAAACCACCAATCATATTCTCATGATACGCCCAAGTCACTTTGGGTTTAATGAAGAAACCGCCGCCAGCAATGCATTTCAAGCCAAATCTGATCAGCTGACTACAGTAGAGGTTAAGGAAAAAGCAATGGATGAATTTGACCGAATGGTCCGAATGTTAAAGTCGTTTGACATTGATGTGGTGGTAATGGATGACACCCCTGAGTTCCAAACTCCAGACTCCGTTTTCCCGAATAACTGGGTTAGTTTTCATGAAAATGGGACGATCTTGACCTATCCAATGTTTGCAGAAGTACGCCGTTTGGAGCGGAGTGAATCTATCCTAGATGCAATTGCCGATAAATTTGAAGTTAAAGCCGTTTTCCCACTGACCCATTTTGAATCGAAAGGACAATTTCTTGAAGGAACTGGAAGTATGGTTTTAGATAGAGCGCATAAAATAGCCTATGCTTGCCTAAGTCCTCGAACACATCCTGATGTTTTTGAGAAATACTGCAAACTGATGGGATACAAGCCAGTTAGTTTCAAAGCGCTTGACGCAAAAGGGCAGGAAATTTACCATACAAATGTAATGATGGCACTTGGTGAGAGCTTTGCGATACTCGTATCTGACGCTATCCGCAATCCCAATGAACTCCAACGCATCCAAAGAAATCTGACAGATAGTGGGAAAGCCCTCATTGATATCAGCTTAAAACAAATGGAATCTTTTGCAGGAAATATGCTCCAAATCAGAAATAAGCAGAACGAAACATTCCTAGTGATGTCCTCACAGGCTTATGAATCACTTAATGATCTGCAAATCAAACAGATAGAGGCGCACACGCGCATAATAAATTGCCCGATTAATACAATTGAACTCATTGGAGGAGGTAGTGTACGCTGTATGATGGCCGAGATATTTTTACCAGCGAAAAAATAAGCCTTTAAAATGCTACATTCTTGGATACTTATCTTAGATTTGTTTTGCAATTTGGTAGACATTTAAGATACGTGTATTTTAAATTTTGCTCCTCTAACAAACCTGACTTATCTAGTAGAAGAGAACCTTTTTAATAGATTGGTACACTAAGTTTTTGTCTCAACTCTTACAAGGTCTCAATTTATATTCCCATAAATATAACAGAGCTATTGATTCGTTTCAATAGTTAGAATCATTTTACATAATGTAGTAAACCTCTGTTTGCTTAATGTTAGCTTAATGATTTATTCAAATCCAATTAAACTAAATAGTTACAAAATAGCTTTAAACTTACTGACCTTTGAGTAAGCTAAAATACATTAAGTAATGTCCAGATTCTGAACCTTACTTATGGTTAATTAATATTTAGAATTATCTTTTTAACGAAGAAGTTGCTCTAAAATGGAATGATGATTTACAAGAAATTTCAACCTCCATTTTTAACAACTTCGAAAACAAATTTTCAGACACATGAAAAAACTTTTTACCTTTCTTTGCTTTATGGTCTTTACTGTTGCTGCATTTGCGCAAGGTAATATTACCGGTAAGTTGATTGATGCCGAGACTGATGAACCTCTAATTGGAGCTTCGGTTTTAATTGACGGTACATCTACTGGAACGGTCAGTGATTTTGACGGTAACTTTGTACTGAATAATGTAGCTGCTGGTAATTACACACTTATTGTTTCTTACATCGGCTACGATGACGTTAAAATGGACGCTACAGTTGGAAGCGGTGACATAAACGTTGGTACCATCGCATGTGGATCAGATGCCATCGGTTTGTCAGAAGTAAAAGTTGTTGCTTCTTACGCTGAAAACAGAAAAACGCCAGTTGCTGTTTCAAACATTTCTTCTGAAGAAATTGAATTGAAAGTCGGTAACCAAGAATTCCCAGAAATTCTGAAATCAACTCCTTCTGTTTACGCTACTAAAAGTGGTGGTGGATTTGGAGATGCTCGTATCAACATTCGTGGTTTTGATCAAACGAATATTGCTGTGATGATCAACGGAATACCTGTGAACGATATGGAGAATGGACGTGTGTTTTGGTCGAACTGGGCTGGTCTTGCAGACGTTACCAAGATGACTCAAATTCAACGTGGATTAGGTGCTTCAAAATTAGCGATCAATTCAGTTGGTGGTACAATAAATATCATTACAAAAACAACAGATCAAAAGCAAGGTGGTTCAGTATTTTCAACCGTTGGAAACAATGGTTACCTAAAATATGGAGCAACTGTTTCTACAGGAAGAACTGAAAAAGGTTGGGCGCTTACACTATCTGGTTCAAGAACAACAGGTGATGGTTATGTTGATGCAACTTGGATTAATGCTTGGTCTTACTTTGGTTCTATTGCAAAGGAAATTAATGATAAGCATCAATTAGTTTTTACTGTTATTGGTGCACCACAAAGACATGGACAAAGAACTTTTGCAGGTAAGCTTGGAGAGGATTATGTTCCTTTCGAATATGATGGACCTACAGATACACCTGAAGAAATTGCTGACTATAATGATGCGTTTGCTGATTTTATAAAAGATAAAAAGGCAAACGATTACAGAAATAATGAAGGGGTAGGAAATATCACTTATAATTCTGACTATGGTTACCTGAATGGTGAAATTTTTACAATGCGTGAAAATTTTTATCATAAACCACAAATGGCATTAAATCATTATTGGGATATGAACCCACGTACTTTCCTTGCGACATCTGCATATTATTCCACAGGCCGAGGTGGAGGTACAGGAGACAGAGGTACAATTGGTGGAAATGAATACTTTAGATTGCCAAAAACAGATAATGGACTAGTACCTGTAGACGATATAGTGTCTTGGAATAAAGGAAACGATGTTAATGGTTTCGGGGTCCCTGGGAATATTGATACTGAGTATGGAAAGCTTGCTTCTGAAAACAACGGAATCATCAGAAGAGCATCAATGAATGAACATAATTGGCTAGGGGTCTTATCTACATTAACACACGACTTTTCTGATAACTTGAAGTTATTGGGAGGAGTTGATGTTAGGCATTACAGAGGACTTCATTACCGTAGAGTTGATAACTTACTTGGTACAGATGCTTGGGTTGGTAACATAAAGAGAAATAGAACTTTATCTCCAGATGATATCGGTTTTGTATCAATTGATTTAGATCAGAGTATTGGTACTGATACGACAGATATTGAACCTTCATCTGTAGAGCAAGGACGATTGGTTGTAGAAGATAAAGGTAACTTTACAATTAAAAATAAGGATGGAAAAATCCATTATGATAATGATGGTATTGTTGGATGGCAAGGAGCCTTTGTTCAGCTAGAATACTCGCAAGATAAGTTCACCGTTTTTGGAGCAGGGTCTGTATCCAATACTTCTTACAAAAGAGAAGATCGATTTAATTATACAGAGGATGATCCAAATAGAGTTTCTGATTCATATAACTTTTTGGGGTATAATGCAAAAGCTGGAGCAAACTTTAATATAACCGATCAATTCAATATTTTCCTAAATGGTGGGTATTACTCTAAAGCACCTTCTTTCGATGCGGTGTTTTATAATTTCAATAATGTGGATATTAATGAGGATGCAATTAATGAAAAAGTAATTGCTGGTGAAGGTGGAGTTGGTTACAACACAAGTAAAGGAGGAATAAACCTAAATGCATATTACACCAACTGGCAGGACCGTACCTTGAACACACGGTTTACACAATCAGATGGAAGTAATGGTATTGCAAATATTCAGGGAATCGATGCACTCCATACTGGTCTCGAATTAGAAATTGCTGCTTACCCTGTAAAAGGGCTTGCATTAAAAGCAATGGCTTCAGTTGGTAACTGGGAGTGGAAGAATGATGTAGTTGCTGATATTTTTGATGAAGATAATAATCCCGCAGGAAGAACGGAAGTATATGCTGATGGTCTTAAAGTTGGTGATGCCGCTCAAACTACCCTTTACGGTTCAGTAGGTTATACTTTTGGATTTGGTCTGGGATTAGATATAGAAGTATTCGCTTATGACAATCTTTATGCGGATTTTGATCCGACATCAAGAGATGATATAGACGCAACAGATGCTGAAAAGCAACCTCTAAAATTACCTGCTTATCAGATTGCTAATGCTGGATTAACTTATAACTTCAAACTATTCAACACAGAAGGTCGTTTTAGATTGAACGTGAATAACCTATTTGATGAACTTTATATAGCAGAAGCACAAGATAGATCAGAACTAGCCGAAACACGTGGTTACTTTGGTTTCGGACGTACCTGGAACGCTGGATTTAAGTTTACTTTCTAATTTCAGTAAAAACTAATCCTTATAAACCAATCCCGAATCTTCCAACAAAGATTCGGGATTGCTATTTCTAACAACTTCACCCATACTTGCCCTAGCTATTCTTTTTAGTCAAATAGCAATTACTTAACATCTAATTGTATGCTCGCAACATTAAAAATCTAATAGTTTACAGTAACTTTGCTGCTGATTTTATCAATCAACAAATCAATATCGAATTATGAAAAAAAATGTACTTATCCTATTGTTGGCTTTCTGTAACTTCAGTTTGCTCAACGCCCAGATGACTATTACAGAAATTTTTTACAACGCACCCAACGCAGGTTCTGATACCATTGAATACATTGAGTTGTACAACAGTTCCAACATGATGCTTGATCTAAATGGGTACGACTTCTCTGAAGGAATCAATTATACTTTTCCTCCAAATACAACTATCGCTCCTGGCAACTACATTGTTGTTTCCAACGACTCCACAGTGATGATGGACGTACTTGGGGTTAACTCTTATGAGTGGGATAGCGGTGGTTTAAATAATGACGGCGAAGACATTCAACTGAATGACTCTTCTGGAGTTATGGTTGATTACGTTGATTACCTCGATGGTGGTTTATGGCCACCTACAGCAGATGGCGACGGTTATGCTATGGAACTTTGCGATATCGCAACAGACAACACTGATCCTGCAAACTGGTCTGCCTCTGTTACCAGCACTGGAATACTTATCGAATCTGTATTAATTTACGGAACTCCCGGTGCTGCAAATACAGCAAACTGCGCGGTAATACCTCCGTCTACCGAAGACATTGTAATCACTGAAATTATGTACAATCCTCCGGGGTCTGACGCAATTGGTGAGTACATGGAATTACACAACAAAGGAACAGTGCCGATAGACTTAAGTGGTTTTTCTTTTACAAGTGGTGTTACCTATACCTTTGATAATATTACAATGATGGGAGGTGAGTATCTAGTGCTTGCAACGGACTCTGCTGCTGTCGAAAGTCTTTATGGAATCACTGCACGTCAATGGACTTCAGGTGGTTTGACAAATGGTGGGGAAGATATTGTTTTGGTAGATGCAGCAGGAGCAGTAGTTGATGTTGTAAATTATGATAACAGTAGCCCATGGGCAGAAATCGCTGATGGTGATGGAGCTTCACTCATTCTTTGTGATGTAAACGCGGATAATGATGATCCTGCAAACTGGAGTTTCTCAACCAACAATACAGGACTAACTGCAGGTGGCGGAAATGATATCATCTTTGCTAGTCCAGCTGCCGCAAATACTTGTGCAACAACTCCATATCTTTTCTTCAATGGTACAACTGATGTAACCAATGAAGGCAACGGTACAGATATGTTTGCAGTGAGAATGGCAAATGTTGGAATGATGGATACAGCTGATGTAGACATCGTGATCATGGGGTCAGGAACGGCAACGGATGGCGTTGATTATACCATTATAAATACAACCTTACATTTCAGCCCCGAAGGTATTGGTGAATCTAGCGTAGCTTTTATCGACATGGCTTTATTGGATGATACAGATATCGAGCCGGACGAAACGGTAGTGGTACAAATGGCAAACCCAACGATGGGAGCTGTCATCGCAACGGATGGTACATTTACCATTACTATTGAAGACAATGATGGCGCCTCATATCCGACTTATACTATCGGAACAGTTACTACAGTTGATGCAGAAGGTGTCGCGGATTCATTAGGCGTAGCCTGCTCGCTTACCGGTGTCGTACACGGTGTTAACATGTTCGGTGCTGGTTTACAATTTACATTTATTGACCAAAATAATGACGGAATTGGCTTGTTTAATTCTGGAGGGGATTTTGGTTACACGGTAACAGAAGGAGACTTAGTTACAGTAGAAGGAACCATCGGTCAGTTTAATGGTTTGACACAAATCAATCCAGACACTGTCATACTGATTTCTTCAGGAAACCCACTATGGAATCCTGATATTGTTACAACTTTGTCAGAAGCTACGGAATCACAAATGACTAAACTAGAGTGTGTCACTTTAGTCGACCCAACTCAATGGACAAACTCAGGATCTGGATTCAATGTTGATGTAATGGTTGGAACAGAAATACTTGAATTGCGAATAGATTCAGATACAGATGTTTACGGTACCGCACCTCCAACTGGAGAATTTACGGTAACTGGTATTGGTGGTCAGTTTGACAACAGTAATCCATTTGATGAAGGCTATCAATTGTTTCCAAGGTATATTGAGGATATTGATGTTACTGACTGTTTGCCTCCGATTCTTATTGCGTTTGATGATAACGTGGTGACAGATATTGATGTACCAGTTACGATCTCCGTTTTGGATAATGATAACACACCGAATGGAACAACGACTGTAGATCTAGTGGATCTTCCCGTGTTTGGTTCTGCTGTTGTGAATACTGATTTGAGCATTACTTACACACCTGATTTAGGATCTTGCGGTGTTGATGCATTCTCTTACGTAGTTTGCGATGCAAGCCCACTTTGTGATACTGCTAATGTGGTGGTGAACGTACAATGTGAAGTTGAAATTCCTCTGTATGATATCGGAGACATTAATACTGTTGATGCGGATGGTGTAGCAGACTCTCTAATGGTTTACTGTGAAGTTAGAGGTATTGTCTATGGTGTGAATTTGAATAGTGCTGGTTTGCAATTTACAATTATAGACCCAGATGATAAAGAAGAAGGAATTGGAAACTACGTTGGCGATGAGAATTTTGGATACACAGTTAACGAAGGAGATGAAGTAGGAGTATTTGGAACGATAACTCAGTTTAATGGTTTAACACAAATGTCAATTGATTCTGTTTACTTAATTTCTTCCGGAAACCCATTGCATGATCCAGAAACGGTTACTGAATTGAATGAAGATACGGAGTCTAAATTGGTTAAGATATTTAATCTAACGCTTGATGATCCATCGCAATGGTCAAATTCAGGAACAGGCTTCAACGTAAGTGCTTCTAACTCGGACGGAACGTACCAAATTCGAATTGATAATGATGTAGATATTTACGGTACAAACCCACCAGATGAACCTTTTAACGTTACAGGTTTGGGAGGACAATATGACCAAGATAGTCCCTTTGATTCTGGTTACCAACTATTCCCACGTTACTTGCAAGATATAGAAATTATCATTTCAACTGACGACATTGAATTGGAAAACCAAGTTCGAATTTATCCGAACCCAACAACTGATGTTTTGTTTGTAGGTTCTGGGGTTGACTTGGATGCAATGACGATTACTAATATATTGGGACAAACCTTGAAAACAATTACAAGACCTTCCAATAACGAAGCAATCGAAGTAGCTGATTATGCGACTGGTATCTACATGATCACTTTTGAAAAAGATGGTTACCGTTGGACGAAGGAGTGGGTGAAGCAATAAATCTAATAAATTATGAAAAAGCTTATCATTTTAGGTGCTTTTGCACTCTGTGTCTCTTCCTGTTGCACGCTCCAATACAATGTAGGAAAAGGAGCAACGACTGGTGTTGAAGTACAAGGAAAGAACCACTTTGTTATCTTAGGATTGGCGCCAGTTGGTGATCAAAAAGCTCCTCAAGAGCTAGCAGGTGAA
>CALGLS010000030.1 GCA_937959375.1 uncultured Saprospiraceae bacterium | reverse complement strand
AGTTGGAACAAACTACTCTTTTGCTCATCCGGTTTTTTGTACCGAAGTTTAATAGTCATCAAATCAGGATCGTTTTTGGCGGAAGCCTTAACATGCTGTTCTTGATATTTTAATGGATCAATACTCGCCGAAGCAGTACTTTCTGATCCTGCTGGAACGACTTCGTATATTGCCGTGACTGTATGACCTGGTCCCATATCACCCGCATCTTTTTTATCGTCATTGAAATCTTCGTCGTTGAGTAAACGATTTTCATAACCAATCAAACGGTATTCTTTTACCTGCGCAGGGTTGAATTCGATTTGCAACTTGACATCTTTAGCGACCGTGTAAATATTGCTTTTCATTTCGGTCACGAGGACTTTGCGAGCTTCATTGATATTGTCGATGTACGCATAGTTCCCATTTCCGTTGTCCGCAATTTGTTCCATTCTACTGTCCTTGTAGTTCCCTGTTCCAAAACCTAGTACAGAAAGAAAGACACCTTCTTCTCGTTTTTTCTCAATCAACTTGACCAATTCAGATTGACTGCTTACACCAACATTGAAATCACCATCCGTTGCTAAGATCACACGATTGTTTCCGTCTTTGATAAAGTTATTTTTAGCAATTTTATAAGCCAACTGAATGCCTTCTGCGCCAGCAGTACTACCGCCAGCGGTTAGCTGATCGAGTGCCAAACGTATCTGATGTTTTTCACTGCCCGGAGTTGAAGGTAATACCACACCAGAAGCACCAGCATAAACAACAATCGCTACACGGTCCTCATTGTTGAGTTGTTTGATCAACATCTTAAACGCATTTTTTAACAAAGGTAGTTTGTTCGCTTGATTCATAGATCCAGATACATCCAATAAGAAAACTAAGTTACTTGGAGGCGTATCATCTTCTGGAATATCCGCACCTCTTAAACCAATATGTACCAATCTATTTTTTGTATTCCAAGGACAGGTAGCGACTTCCGTTGTTACGGAAAAAGGATGCTCACCATCTGGCGTTTCATAATCGTAAGTGAAGTAATTGATCATCTCTTCAATACGAACCGCATCAACTGGCGGTAAATGACCTTGCATCAAATGACGACGTACATTACTGTATGACGCATTGTCTACGTCGATTGATAAAGTCGATAACGGCGTTCGGAGTGCGTTATTGAAACTGTTCTCTTTGATGAGGTTGTATTCTTCGGTGTTCATCTCAGGTTCTGCTGCCTTATCGTAGAATACTATATTTTCGGTTAGCTCTTCAGCATCTTTTTGAGGGACATCTTTAATTACTGGCGGCGGCGGTGGAGGTGGTGGCTTTACTGCACGAGGTGGTTCCACTCGGGCCTCTTTTTTTGATTTTACTTGGTACTGCGCCTGGTCACTTCTGTTGGCAGGTGTGCAGGAAAATAAGAATAGGCCTAGCATGACTAGGGCTGTAAATAATGAACGGGTTTTCATTGTTCTAAATTTTAGTTTACTAAATTGAAGGAACGAACTATTAAAGCTTTAATCTTTGTTAACTGCTTACTTAGATGCAGGTACTTGAAGAAATGGTGTACGCAGCTGTTGATAAACTTAAATTATGAAAGGATAGTGTTGTAAGTAATGAATGTTCGACGAAACGTACTTTGTAGAATATAAAACTTAGCGAAGTGTTGAGTAATATTTTTTGATGTTTGACAAAAGACAAGGTTTGTGATGATGGTGGGTATCCCATTAAGTGTGTGTCATGCGGGATGGCTTTCCCTTTAGGGCAGGGTGCGGGATGAGAAATGAATGACACACTTAATGGGATAGTCACTAATGATGTGAATTCTGTGTTTCAATGTTTAGAAATTGTCAACCGTTCAGTCGTAAGGAGGTACACAGAAATAGACTTATAAACTAGATTGAATTTTCGATTCAGTTCGTTAATACGCCTCTAAAGTTTTCAACATTTCCCAGCGCCTAATTGTTTACAACTGCGTCTTTCTCTGGTATTACTCCAGCTTTTTTTACAATCCCTATGTTGGTAACCTTCTATTTGACAAAATGAAATTCTATTGTACTTTTGAGAATGGTTTATCAAAAAGAAATAAAACTCCCTGCTTATCCTCGAGGTTTTCATCTAATCACGAGTGAAGTATTACAAGGTATTTCGGACTTACCGAAAACAGGCATCTTTAACTTGTTTATCAAACACACCTCTGCTGGTATTACCATCAATGAAAATGCAGACCCTTCGGTGCGTGTTGATTTTGAGGAGGTGTTTAATAGGCTGGTGCCAGAAAACGAACCTTATTTGACTCATACGATGGAAGGCCCAGATGATATGCCAGCTCACATCAAATCGGCGCTAGTTGGTAACTCTGTGACAATTCCTATTACGAATGGTCAATTAAATTTGGGAACTTGGCAGGGTATTTACCTTTGTGAGTTTAGGAATCATGGAGGAAGCCGCAAGTTGATTGCCACCATTTATGGTGAATAGAAAAATTAGTTTAATTTGCACCCTAAGCAGATAACTCCAGTATCGAGTCAAACCAACTAAAACCAAACTCATTGTATCCTTTATTTAA
The DNA here is from genome assembly GCA_937959375.1 of uncultured Saprospiraceae bacterium. Classification (GTDB taxonomy): domain Bacteria; phylum Bacteroidota; class Bacteroidia; order Chitinophagales; family Saprospiraceae; genus CALGLS01. Next base: position 10,327 of record CALGLS010000030.1, on the reverse strand, counting down.
TGGCATCTTATGGGGACTTTTTCTGACCATCCTTGCTGGTCCAATCTTTTTTGCATTGGTACAGGCTGGGATCGAACGCGGATTTCGTGCCGGCTTCGTAATGGGATTAGGAATTTGGTTTAGCGATGTTTTGGTCATTGCACTGGTTTATAAGAGTGTCGCTTATTTTATTGCTGCGGCAGAGTCAGGGAACTTTAAATTGTATATGGGAATGGCTGGAGGTGTGCTTTTGACCTGTATGGGAATAGTTACCTTTTTTAGTGCTCCGCCAAATATGGAAGTTCCCAAAAATATCAAAACTTCAACAGCATCCTACCTGACGTTATTTGTCAAAGGCTTTTTGATCAATACCATCAACCCCTTTACTTTTTTCTTTTGGGTGAGTGTGATGACTTCAGTTGTCCTAAAAGAAGAAATGGGAACAAGCTCTGTCATGCTTTTTTTCGGAGGTATCATCGGAACCATTATGGTGACAGATAGCCTAAAAGTTTATTTAGCAAAGTATATTCGTAGATGGTTGAAACCCGTACATTTGGTTTGGACGAGACGAATTGCAGGAGGTGCCTTGATTCTATTTGGAGTGGCACTATTTATTAGGGTCTTGTTTTAACAGAGGCTATTTTCTGCTAAAGATATTATACTTCAAAATACAGTAGATTGCTCTGAACCCGTCCTTCCAACCAATTTTTTTACCTTCTTCATAAGTACGACCGTAATAAGAAATGCCTACTTCATAAATCCGCACATTAGGGATGCGCGACATCTTAGCGGTCACTTCTGGCTCGAAGCCAAAACGATTTTCACGTAGCGACAAACTTTGAATCAATTCTGTTTTGAAAAGCTTGTAGCAGGTTTCCATGTCTGTTAAATTGAGGTTGGTAAACATGTTGGAAAGTCCTGTCAACCATTTGTTGCCACGAGAATGCCAGTAAAATAAAATACGGTGGGGCTTGCCGCCTAAAAACCTAGAACCATAAACAACATCCGCAAAGCCATCTAGCATAGGCTTCAACAAGATATTATACTCTTCTGGATCGTATTCCAAATCAGCGTCTTGAATAACCAAAAAATCACCAGTCGCATGTTCAATACCAGTGTGCAAAGCAGCCCCTTTCCCTTTGTTGAACTCATGTGCTAAATAGCGGATGTTCAATTCAGGATTCGCGGCTATGTAGCTTTTGATAGCACCTTCAGTATCGTCACTAGAACAGTCATTGGTAATGATGATTTCTTTTTGAATGTTATTCATGAGTTGGACTGCCTTTACCCGATTGAGAATCAGATGAATGGTTTTTTCTTCATTGTAAGCAGGAATAATAATGGAAAGCTTTTGACTCATAAATTCGATTGATTGACTTATTTGGAATGGGCAAATATAGGTTTTTCATAGGAGTCCTGCTTGAATTCCCTATGGAAATATGAAATGCTTAATCAGTTTAGTTAATTGCTTGTTATCATGTGGCCTGTGTTGCAACCCGCTTATTCATGATATTGAACCAAAGAGGTGGAACTAGCGCAATCAGCATAGAAGTAGGATAGCCATAAGGTAGTTGAGGGCTTTCATCCATGTGGCGAAGTATCTGATATTTCCGATCTGCTTTAAAATGATGATCCGCATGTCGAGTCAATTCATAAAGATAGATGCGTCCTATTTCGTGATTAGAGTTCCAAGAGTGCTTTGGAGATACTCGTTCATATCGACCCGATTCCAATTTTTTTCGGCGCAAGCCATAATGTTCAATATAGTTGACGGTTTCTAACAATAAGAAGCCAAAAATAGCTGCAGCAACGGCGTAAGGAATCATTGACCAACTAAAAAGTAATCCTACCGCAGAAAGATAAATAAGGTGATAAACTTGAAACCAAATCATTTCATTGCTAAGACTAAATGGAGATTTGTTTATTTTTTTCAAACGACTCGCCTCTAATTTCCATGCGTTAAAATAAGTATTGAAAACTGAACGTATCCAAAAGGCATAAAGTGATTCTCCTTCACGAGCAGAAGAAGGATCTTCCGGTGTTGCAATATGCTTGTGATGACCGCGATTATGCTCAATATTAAAATGTGTATAGAGCGCGGGTGTAAGTAGCATTTTTGCAAAAATCTGTTCATGTGTTTTTGATCGATGTCCCAATTCATGTGCAACGTTGATTCCAAATGAACCAAGAATCATTCCTACGTTTAAGGTCATGCATACGAGTTCGTAAGTTTCCAAACCACCTGCTTCAAGTCGAGTGAAAAAGAACCAAAGTAAACCAAAGGTTATCGGAATGTGTAGATAAAGTAGTATGTCAAAATAGATCATTTCTTTTCGCTCAACTTCCTCTTCTTTAGAAAAATTACTAAGTGATTTCGGTAAGAAAGTTTCTAAAATGGGAATCATAACAAAGCCAACATAAATGGCTCCGAGTGACCACCAACCTCCGAAATGAATGCCTAAAAAAGCTGCAAGAGGAGCAAGGTATGCAATGAGGTATTTAAGATCTTTTACGTGCATCTTGGTTATTCTGTTAGGGTATATTTAGTAATGTTTAGATGTAATTTCTACAACTAATATACAAAAATATAATTTAGGAATAGGCTAAGAAGATGACGTATGCTGTGAAATGAATTTTATATTGTTAAGCTCTATTTTGTTCTTCTCTTTGTTGGAGTAGTGTTTTGTGCTTGCTGTAGTGATGTTCTCTAATGAAGTAAAGAAAGGCAGTTAAACCTATCGCAATCCAAATCAAGATAAAACCTAGAGATAGAATTGCATTTTGTTGCCCTGCAAAAGAAGCAATTATGAGTCCTGAACCGAGCATGACAAATACAATAATGTATTTTATAATAGAAATTCGCTCTGCCTGAATATTCTTAGCTAAAAGTTTATGGATGTGTTCGTAGCCAACTAGACCTGTTTTAATCAGATGTTTTTTCATCCTGTAGTCAAGGGTAATCTTAATGATACTGAAGAGGGTGAAAAGCATTCCCAAAGTCGTGATAATCATTGCAATAATATCCATAGTAAGCTAGTTTATTGGTGATGACAAGTGTTGATTTGTAGGGAGGGCGTGAACAATGTACTGGGTTTGTACATTTTATTAGGTGAATAGTAGGGAGAAAATATTACCTATATTATTCGAGATACAAAAAGTACGCCACCTCCTTAGCTTTTAAAGCTTTAAACTAAAGGCCAATTATAAAAAAATGATTATGTTCGCTTAATTAAGCAGGTGATTGGCTATTTGATTAACCTGAAAATAAAAACAAATAATAAATGAGTACTGAATTTAATAAGCTGAATGTTAAGAAAATTGTCAAAGAAACCGATGAGGCTGTATCCTTGGTTTTTGAAGTGCCTGATTTGCTTCAAGATACCTATCGCTATAAGCCAGGGCAATATTTAACACTGCGGTTTAAATTAAAAGGAGAAGACGTTCGCCGTGCTTACTCCATGTCAAGCGCAACCTTTGAAGGTGACCTAAAAGTGACTGTAAAGCGTGTTGCAAATGGCTTGGTTTCAAACCATGTAGCAAGCAATCTAAAAGTTGGAGATCAGGTAGATGTGATGGCACCACAAGGAAGATTTTTTGTAAAGACAAATTTTGAAAGTCGTAAAAGTTATTACCTTTTTGGAGCAGGAAGTGGAATTACACCTTTGATGTCTATCCTTAAAACAATTCTTGAAGAAGAACCACAGAGTACGGTCTTTTTACTTTATGGTAATAGAAACGAGAATAGTATAATTTTTAAAAATGAATTGGAATCTTTACTGGAAAAATACGAAGGCCAGTTGATCGTCGAACATGTTTTGAGTCAACCAATAAAAGAAAAGAAAGGTGGACTGGGTGGCTTTTTCTCAAAAGGGAAAATCAGTTGGGAGGGACAAACAGGAAGGATAAATAAAAAGGTTATCCGCAACTTTTTGGAAACCAATCCAAAGCGATACGAAAACGCGGAGTACTTTATTTGCGGGCCAGGGAATATGATCGATACAGTTGAAGAAGCATTGTTAGGTAATGGTGTCCCCAAAGGAGAGATTAATACAGAACGTTTTACAACCGCATCTTCAAGAACAGGAGGTGCAGCTGCTACTGGTGAAAATGCAGCTCGTCGGGTGATCGTCCATTTGGATGGAGAACGGATAGAAGTAGAGGTGTCTCCGAAAAAAACAATACTAGAAGCATTAACAGATATAAAATACGAACCACCTTATTCTTGTCGCGCAGGCTCATGTTCAACTTGCATGGCGAAGGTTACTAAAGGTAAAGTAAGCATGGATGCCTGCTTCGCTTTAGATGATGACGAAATCGAAGAAGGTTATGTTTTGGCTTGCCAAGCACACCCCACAACAGATGATGTTGAACTTACTTTTGATGTTTAGATAGAGTTGGAAGTGGGAAGTTTTTACACGATCGCGAAGCCCGCGTTAGTAGGCAACTTCCCTCCTCCTACTTCCATCTTCCAACCCCTCACCCTCTCCTCCATGCAATTAGATAAAAAAATAAAATCCATAATAGACAAGCGGACTTCTCTCCATTTGGCCAAACTACATCTTGTACATTTGAAAGAACGTATTGTCGATGGCCATAAAGAAAAAAAGAGGCTAGAAAAAATTCTAAAAAAAGAGTACGAAGATGTATTGAAGTTAGAGCGATTGAATATTGGGAAATTATTTCTACATATTTTGGGCGATAAGGAAGAGCAACTAGAAATAGAACGACAAGAATATTTACAAGCGGTGCTAGTGCACAAAGAATGGCTAAAAGAATTAAAATTAATGCAGTACGAAAAAGATTTGTTAGAAAAACAAGTCAAAAGTCTACCCGCAGTTGAAAAAGAATATACTTATTTGTTAGAACTGAGAGAACAAGAGGTGTTACATAAGGTGGGGAGAAATAAAATGCAGATCAGAACAATCAATAAACAAATTGATGATACCATTGAGTTGAAGCGTGAAATCCATGAAGCAAAAATTGTAGGCATCAAAATAAAAAGAAAGCTAGAGAAAATGATTGGCTTTTTAGAAAGGGCTTCAAATTTGGGGGATTGGGAATACGGTATTTATCTACAAATTAGAGAGGGACAGAAAATGGTTCAGAAAGCACAGACTGTTTTTTATAAATTAAAACCATTGCTTTTTGATTTTAAAACGGAACTAGAAGACATTTATAAACACCGAAATATTCGTTTGCATGACGGCGTAGATATCATGGAGGAAATGGCGAATATGTATTACGACAACCTTATCAGCGACTGGATCATTCACAGAGGTATTAAAAATGCTTTGACGAATATCAAACTACTCCAAGATCGCTTACTTCGAACCATGCAGTCACTCCAACAAGAAGAAAAACGAGCGAATAAGAATATGATTTATCTGAGCTCCCGCAAAAAAGCATTGATTTTGGATGGGATTGATTGAGCATGAAAGACGGAAGACGGAGGACAGGACCGGTCAACCGAGAATAAGGAAATTCAAATTCAAATTCAAATTCAAGGATCAAACTCAAATTCAATTTCACATAGGACGCAGTCGAGTGAATTGAGATTGAGATTGAAATTGATCCTTGAGCTTGAAATTTTAATCGTATATACACATCAGAAGAGCACTTCGGACTTCCGTCTTTTTCTCTCTCCTTTCCTCTTCCGTCTCAAAAACTCCCCATACAACTTTTTCCCACCCCTAGGCAACCTTTCCCCATTCTCCTACACCTTAATAATGTCGCTCTGATACAGCGATAATAGTGAGTAAATGTATTAAATAGCGTTTTGAAGAGGTCATTTTGTAGTTATTTTGAAATTTAGTCGAAAGTTTAAGCTCATTTTGAGGAAAATTAGCAAAACCTAGACTCCCCAAGAATTTCTAAATACTTGCGAAATGGCCTCTCTTTTTGGCCCTAAGCCTCAATAAAATCACATTCTCGCGACAAATCCGCCACAAATTGCTCTTTCCTTCCTAAACTCGTTAACAACTTCTATAAAACCCCTACCTTTGTGCTTTTATTAAAAGTTCGTCCGTTCTAAAGAACAAAGCCTCAGCAATGCTGTTGATATACAAACGAACAAAGAGCACATTTAATGAGTGATTCAATTCAAATAAAAGAAGAAGTAACGATAAAGTTTGCTGGCGATTCAGGAGACGGAATGCAGTTCATGGGTAATCTGTTTACAGAGAACACAGCCCTAAAAGGAAATGACCTAGCCACCTTCCCTGATTACCCAGCGGAAATTCGAGCTCCTATTGGAACTATGGCCGGTGTTTCTGGTTTTCAACTACATTTCGGTTCTAAGCAAATCTTCACCCCAGGTGATCAAGTAGATGTCTTGGTAGCGATGAACGCAGCAGCTTTGAAGGCCAATCTAACGCGACTAAAAAAGACAGGAACCGTCATCGTAAATGAAGATGGTTTTGATGGTAAAAATCTTCGTCTAGCGAAATACGAAAAAGGAGTAAACCCAATCGAAGATGATACGCTTAATGATTACGAAGTTTTCAAAATCCAACTGACCAAACTAACCCGCGAATGCCTCAAGGAAAGTCCGCTCTCCATGAAGGAAAAGGATCGTTGCAAAAATATGTTTGTTCTCGGATTCTTACTCTGGCGTTATACCCGCAACTTGGATTCGATTCTCACTTTTATAAAAAATAAGTTTGCACAAAAACCAGAAATACTAGCGGCGAATATTGCGACTTTAAAAGCAGGTTATCACTATGGTGAAACAACGGAAACATTCACCACGACATACGAAGTAAAAAAAGCAACGCTTCCTCCTGGGACCTATCGAAACATCATGGGCAACCATGCACTGGCTCTCGGACTCATCACTGCTGGACAAAAGTCAGGTAGACCAGTATTTTACGGTTCCTACCCCATTACACCAGCATCAGATATTTTGCATCACCTCTCTCGCCACAAAGATTTTAATGTAAAAACTTTTCAGGCGGAAGATGAAATTGCTGCTGCTACCGCAACCATCGGCGCTGCTTATGGAGGCGACCTTGCGATCACAGGTACCTCAGGTCCTGGCTTAGCATTGAAAGGTGAAGCAATTGGTTTAGCCATGATGTTGGAAATCCCAATGGTCATTCTAAATATCCAAAGAGGTGGTCCATCTACTGGTTTGCCAACCAAAACAGAACAGGCAGACTTACTAATGGCCATGTACGGAAGAAATGGAGAATGCCCCATGCCTATCATCTCGGCAAGTACGCCAACCGATGCCTTCGAGGTAGCTTTCGAAGCTTGTCGAATTGCAATGGAACACATGACACCAGTTTTATTACTAAGTGATGGCTATATCGCAAACGGAGCTGCTCCTTGGATGATTCCAAAAGCAGATGAGATCGAACCAATCGAAGTGAAATTTGCGGAGCCACGAGAAGAGGATGATCCAGCGTTTTTGCCATACGAAAGAAATGAAAAATTAGTGCGCCAATGGGCCCTACCAGGAACCAAAGGATTGGCACACAGAATAGGAGGTTTGGAAAAAGAAGCAAACACAGGAAACGTTTCTTATGATCCAGCCAATCACGAGTACATGATAAAAATCCGTGCAGCCAAAGTCGATAAGATCGCAGAGTCTATCCCTGCACAGAAATTAGAAATGGGAGAAGAAAACGGTGACCTATTAATTCTCGGTTGGGGGTCAACCTATGGAGTAATCCAGTCCGTTGTATCGGAAATGATGAGCGAAGGTGTATCAGTGGCACACGCGCATATCCGCTACATTCACCCCTTCCCAAAGAACTTAGACAACATCGTAAAAGGTTTTAAACGAGTAGTAATTCCAGAAATTAATAACGGACAACTCGTAAAGTTGATCCGCGAAAAATATTTAATCGAGGCGATTCCTTACAATAAAATTCAAGGAGTTCCCATTTCTCATAGTGAGCTGAAGAATTTTGTGAAGCAAGTAATGGAGGTCAAGGTTTAAAGGAGGAACTTAAGGAGGTAAGGTTTGAAGGATACACAATCGAGTAGAACTTCCAACCTCCCACTTCCATCTTCCAACCTCTTCACTCCTTCAAATAATTTAAAATGACAACAGAACATAAATTAAAGGCCAAAGATTTCGCAACCGACCAAGACGTCAGGTGGTGCCCAGGTTGTGGTGACTACTCGATTTTGAAGCAGGTGCAATCTGTTATGGCAGAATTGGAATTGAATCGCGATGAAGTAGTCGTTGTTTCAGGGATCGGTTGTTCTTCCCGTTTTCCATACTACATGAATACTTACGGAATGCATTCCATTCACGGACGTGCACCAGCAGTGGTAACGGGTTTGAAAATTGCTAACCCAGATTTACATGTCTGGATGGTAACGGGTGATGGTGATGGACTATCCATTGGCGGAAATCACTTGCTACATATTTTACGTCGTAACGTTGATGTAAACGTGTTGTTGTTTAATAACGAAATTTACGGTCTGACGAAAGGACAATATTCTCCAACTTCAGAACAAAATAAAAAGACAAAGTCTACGCCCTTTGGCTCATTGGATTATCCAATCAATCCTTTAGCTTTTGCAATGGGAGCTAGCGCAACCTTTATTGCTCGATCAATGGATCGTGATGTCAAGCATCTGAAAAAAATGTTGCACAGAAGCGAAGCACACAAAGGAACGTCGATGCTAGAGATTTATCAAAACTGCAACATCTTTAATGATGGCGCCTTCTTTTCCTTTACAGAAAAATCATCTAAACCAGAGACTGCGATTTTCTTAGAGCAGGGCGAACCATTGGTTTTCGGAGTAGATCATTCTAAAGGAATTCGACTAGATGGTTACAAACCTCAAGTAGTCGATTTAGAAAAAGATGGGTTCTCAAAAGAGGACCTTTGGATACACGATGAAACGGATATTTACAAAGCACAAATGCTCGTTCGCTTTTTTGACGATCCATCTAATGTAGAAGGAACTTACTTCCCTCGCCCCTTTGGTGTGATCTACGCAGTGGATCGACCTTGTTACGAAGATCAATTGCATGCACAGGTTGCAGAAGCTAAGGCTAAAAGCAAAATGAATGGACTTGATGATTTGTTGAGAGGGACTTCTACTTGGGAGGTGGAGTGATAGTAGTGCTCTGAACCTTTTAATCTGTTTGTTTACACAAAAGGCTTTCTGAATCAAATCAGAAAGCCTTTTGGTCTTTTTTGAAATAAGATGCGCATATTCCCTAAAAACAAAAAAGGATCCCATTTGCATGGAATCCTCTATTTTGCGCTTCTTCAAGGACTCGAACCTTGGACCCTCTGATTAACAGTCAGATGCTCTAACCAGCTGAGCTAAAGAAGCTGATAAATGCCTTATCTTTCAAAGGCGACTGCAAAGATATATTATTCGAAAAAAAAGTGCAATCTTTGTGAGCTTTTTTTTTCGAAGTTTTCCATTTATTTCAAATTAACCCTATAAAAGCTTGAATTTGCTGGTTTATTGGGATTTTAATCTTCGATAATTTTTGTCTTCCTTCTAAAAATACAAAGAAAAGGCTCCCAAAAGGTGCTGATTTCATTTTATTACTGATCTAGGATCACGAATTTTGCCAAAAGAAGCACTAGTATAAATTTCTTTTTCACACAAAACATTAAATAAAAATGAGTTTAGTTACTGTGGGCACTGTTGCCTTTGACACGATTGAAACGCCGTATGGCAAAGCAGAACGTTGTATTGGTGGGGCTGCTACCTATATTAGCCTTGCTGCTTCTTACTTTACAAAAGACATAAATCTAGTTTCTGTTGTTGGAGATGATTTTCCTGAGGCAGAATTGAAATATATGAAGAAACGTGGTGTCAACCTCGAAGGGCTTGACATCAAAGCTGGCGAGAAGTCTTTCTTCTGGGCTGGTCGCTACCATGACAACATGAATCAGCGTGATACCTTAGCTACGGAGCTAAATGTTTTGGCGGATTTCGATCCAAAATTACCTGCTAGCTATAAAGATGCTAAATATCTGATGTTGGGTAACCTAACTCCTGAAGTACAGATGAAAGTGATCAAGCAGATGAAGAAGCGTCCAAAATTGGTTGTGATGGACACGATGAATTTCTGGATGGATATCGCAATGCCACAGTTGAAAAAAGTAATCAAAAAAGTAGACGTTCTAACCATCAACGATGAAGAAGCACGCCAGCTTTCAGGTGAGTACTCACTGGTAACTGCTGCGAAGAAAATTCAAAAGATGGGACCACGTTTTCTAATCATCAAAAAAGGAGAACACGGTGCTTTACTTTTTGAAGGTGAGAAAATGTTCTACGCTCCAGCAATGCCTTTGGCCAAAGTATTTGACCCAACGGGGGCTGGTGATACATTCGCAGGTGGCTTCATCGGCTACATGGCACAAAG
>CALGLS010000029.1 GCA_937959375.1 uncultured Saprospiraceae bacterium | reverse complement strand
CAATTACGCAACAACGGATTCTTTACTATAGACGCACTTGCTAGTTATCAGTTCAACAAAAATATTTTGGGTTATATAAAAATGACCAATGTATTGAACACCAGATATGCGGGTATTGATGCGACGGATGATGCTGATGGTTTACTTTATAATCCACAATCGGAACGGTATAGTAGGGTTGGGATTAATTATCGGTTGCAGTAGTGGGGTTAGACTCAGAATTAGAATTGGAATTGGAATTAGAATTGGAATCTACCTGGCGGTAGACAGGTTGGAATTGGAATCTACCTAGCGGTAGACAAGTGGCCTTTTGACTTGGTTGAATTGGGAATTAGAATGTCCCTTTAACGTAGGGGTAAAGACCAGTAAATACTTCGCCGGAACGGCCAGTAATTGCGGGGCTGAGTTAAGTCTGGCGGCAGACAGGTGGGAATTTTAAATTTAGTTAGTTCATGTTTAAAGTAAGAAAAACAATATTGCTTCTTCTTTTTGTAAGTCAGCCTTTTTGGGCCTTGACCCAAATAAGTAATGTGCAGAGTTTGATCAATGTTGCTGAAGAGGAGACCGTCGCGGGAAGTAGTACGGGGCAAATATTAGCGAACTGGTTGCTGGCTTATGATGCGATTGAAGAACAGGATAGTAGTTACATTCCGGAAATTGCGATGGCGATCGCTCAGATTTATCAAAATGAAGAACTGCATGAACAAGCATTAAAGTATTATCGAAAGGCATTGCCATTTACGGATCAAGATATTCCTTTTAGTGAAGACACAGAACAGCTTTACTACCAACTTGGGAAAATTTACACTAGCTTATCTAAGGCGGATAGTGCCTTCTATTTTTATAATCGCATTGCTTTAAACCACAAAGAAACGGGGAATGTAAGCGGTCAGATTACGACTATGAAAGCCATTGTGGATTTGTACTCTGTTAGTGGTCAACACCGTAAAGCGCTGGAACAAAATCTAAAACTTAAAACGCTTTTAGAAGAAAACAATCGACCGGAGGAAGAATTGATTCGGACTTATAACAACATGGGTTACAACTGTAACAACTTGGAAAATTATAATAAGGCCATCGACTTTTTCAAAAAATCAATGTCTAAACTAAAAGAAGATCAATATTCGGAACAAGTGGTGGTTGGTGTCAACATAGGAATAGCTTATTACAATATGGGACTGTTTGATGAAAGTATTGAGTATCTAAAAAAAGCTAGGAAAACAAAAAAGATTTATGCTCCACAAGGCCTCGATGAAATTGATCATTTGATGTCTACCGTTTACTTTCGTAAAAAAGATTATCACAATGCGAAGCAGTATTCTGACAAAGCGATTCAACTGGCTGAAATCAAATCGAATGATGTACTTTTAGTTGATATATTTTATACAACGGCCTTGATTCATACTGCAATTTATGAGGACGACAAGGCTTTGGAATATTATAGAAAACATTTGGTACTACGTGATTCGTTTTCGTTGGAAGAAAAACTAAGACAACAACAGTTATTGCAACAATCAATTCAACTGGAACGCGCAGAAAAGGAGACCAAACTACTAATCATCAATCGAGACATGCAAAGGTTGACTATTTCACAATTAGAAGCGGAAGCTGAAAATCAAAAACTGGCTTTAAGAAATTCAGCAACCGAACTGCTAGCTCGAAAAGCGGAGAAGGAAATTTTGGAAAAAGAGAACCAATTAAAAGCCAGTGCGCTAGAAATACAAGCGGTTGAAAATCAAAAAGCGAAGCAGGATTTGGAGTTAACTCGTCAACGACTATTGAGTTCACAAAAAGAAAAGGAACTTGCCAAACTTCAGGAAACAGAAATACGCCAGGAGTTAGAAATCAAAGGTCAGGAAGCTAAAATTGCGAAAGAACAGCAAGAGAAAGATCGGATTCTTCAGGCCAAAGAATTGAGTGATTTGGAATTGGCCAAACAGAATGAACAAGTACAATTTTTCTACGGACTTGGAGGTCTCATGGGCTTGATTTTATTGATCATTGGTGCTGGTTTGTTTTACTCCAATAAACTGAACCAGAAACTCAACCAAAAGAACAAAGCCATTGAACTTCAAAAAGCAGAAATAACCACAGAGCGTAACAAATCAGATCAATTGCTCTTAAACATTCTTCCTCAGGAAACAGCAGAAGAACTCAAAGAAAAAGGCTTTGCCAGTCCAAAAAGTTACGATATGGCAACGGTGATGTTTACCGACTTTAGTGGGTTTACCCGAATTGCATCTACTATGACGCCAGAGCAATTAATTCAGGAACTCAACTTTTGCTTTAGTACTTTTGACAGCATACTCGAGAAGCATGGAATGGAAAAAATAAAAACCATTGGTGATGCTTACATGTGTGTTGCGGGTGTACCCAAGATGCATCCTGACCATTGCGTACAGGCGATCAATGCAGGTAAGGAAATCGTTGCGTTTATGAATAATCGAATTAAAGAAAAGAAAGCAAAAGGTGTAGACTATTGGAACATGCGAATGGGTATTCACAGTGGTCCTGTAATCGCTGGTGTGGTAGGTGCTAAAAAGTTTGCTTACGATATTTGGGGAGACACTGTGAACGTTGCGAGCCGGATGGAGAGTAATGGTGCGGAGGGACGAATAAATATTTCGGAGTCGTCGTATCAGTTGGTCAAAGATATTTTTCCTTGTGAGGCGCGTGGTAAAATATTGGCTAAGAATGTGGGGGAGGTGTATATGTATTTTGTGGGGGAATGAGGGTTGGGAGTGGGAAGTTGCCTGCGAACGTGAATTGCTCTTTTCTTAGAAGAAGAAGAGAGTCAGAAGAGCTCGATCAGTAATTCGCAAATGTCTTAAAATTCAATTTCAATTTCAAACTCAAACTCAAACTCAATTTTACACAGAACGCGATCGAAGGAATTGAATTTGAATTTGAGTTTGAACTTTCCTATTCTTGCTCGGCGGCATGCGAAATCCGAGAATGGAAGTTGTCAGCGAACGTGAACCTTTCTTTTCTCAGGCGCATCACGTTAAAGGAAAACTTCGGTCCTCCGTCTTCAAACTTCCTCCCCTCCTACTTCAAATCATTACAAGATTCCACACCACCTCCTCTTTTAAAGTTTGCAAAAGAAGTATTTTTCACTAGGGAAAAATTTTGAACAACTAGAAAGTTTCTTCCGTCTAAACTAAGTTGATACGCTGTGTTTAAATCGCT